>CBFGYQ010000350.1:0-2598 GCA_965652995.1 uncultured bacterium | reverse complement strand
AAATTAGGAATACTTTCGATCATCAACGGAATCACACGCGTGCGTATTTGTTCGTCAAACAAATCGGTTACAAATTTTTGCTGATGTGCAGAAAGTTGTCGCTCGTTTTTGATGAAAATATTTTGCTTACCGAGTTCCAAAAGTATGTTGCCGTAGATGTAGTCAAATTGTTTTTGCTGTGCATTTACAATGTCTTGTATGCGTTGTAAAATTTTATCCGGATTTTCTTCCAGATGCACTTTTGCTGCTTTTCCTAAACGCAACATTCTATTAAGCGTAGCTACACGCACTCTAAAAAATTCATCAAGATTGTTCGAAAAAATTCCTAAAAATCTAAGCCGATCGTAGATATGGTTATTGACATCAGCCGCTTCCTGCAACACACGCGCATTGAAGGCTAGCCAACTAATATCTCTTGTTATGTATTTTTTTTGTGAAGTCAATGCTTTCTCCTTCGGCACCATAATATACGCATTCTTTGCGGCGTAATATAGATGAGATTCAAAAAATGGAATATTATGTTATTGATAAATTTTTTGATTGCTCAGTTTGATGCAAATATGAAAACTACAATCGCTCTCGTCATTGTAGCTTCGAATAGAAAACTACAATCTGTGCAGTCTTAGCCACAATCTCATCTTTAAACAAATAGGAGATAGCAGCTAACACTTTTCATCAGTAGGATTATTTTTCATCACTGCCATAACGGGAGTAGGTAGATTATTTCGAGCTTACAGCTTCTTAATAAACTCAATGATAGACGTAGTAGAATAGCCATTCACAAAAGGAATCACTTCCACACTACCACCGTTGCTCATTACAAAATCTGCACCTACAATTTTATCAATGGTATAATCGCCACCTTTAGCAAGTACATTCGGCTGTACAGTTTCTATCAATTCTTTCGGTGTGTCTTCATCAAAAATGCAAACGGCATCTACCACCAACAACGAAGCCAATTGAAAAGCTCGATCCTGTTCATGCGTAAGCGGACGCTCTTCTCCTTTCAATCTTTTCACGGAAACATCTGAATTGACACCTACTACCAACACATTTCCATGACTGGCAGCTTGCGCCAAATAAGTAAGATGTCCGTGATGAAGAATATCAAAAACACCGTTGGTAAAAACGATTTTTTTGCCTTTGTACCGCCACATATTCGCACGGGTTTTCAAGGCTTCGCGAGAGAGTATTTTATCCGTTATCCAGTTTATTTTTTCTTGCATTGTAAATAGGTAGCAGCAATAAAGATAGCAAACCTAACACCAAAATAATGGCTGTCTGCGCCATCCAAGAAACCCACCCGAACGCAAGGGCAAAATTTTTGTTGATCAGATATACATTGAATAACACTCCCTGTACAGCAATAGGATATGCACCAATGCCTCCCGGTGTTACGATCATCCCTAAACTGCCGAAAACCAATACAGACAAGCCCGCCAACCAACTTAAATGTGCTGTAGCTTCGATGGCTTTAAAACCAATAACTATAAGTGAGAGATAACACATCCATATCATGAACGTGTGAAACAGAAATGCACCACGTTTCTTCATTTTGAAGATCGAAGTAACGCCTTCACCCAATCCTTTTATAAAACCTCCTATCTTACTTTTCTTAGAACGCTTATAAATAAATACCAACAACGCAATAAAAAGCACTACAAAAAAACCTATGACCGCTACACCTTGAGCACTAAAATGCAATTGCGAAAGCTGCGACCAAACATACGCATTCGCCACTTTCATTTGCAACACATAAGTGAGTATTGAGACAACTATCAAACATAGCATATCAAACGAACGTTCGGCAACAATGGTTCCTACAATCTTATCAACAGGTTCATCCTCATATCTCGCTAATACACTGCAACGTGCTACTTCGCCCATGCGAGGCACTAACAAATTCACTAAATAACCGATCAATACTGCAAAGGTGGTATTGGTGGTTGTGGGTTTTAAATTCACAGGTTCCAGCAAAATCTTCCATCGCAAGGCACGAAACAAATGCGATAGAAAACCTATAATGATAACCGGAACGATCAGCCAAACACGCTCACGCACCTGACCAAATGCAACAAATATTTGTTCCTTATCATCGGGAGTGAGTTTGCCGTATTGCCATTTGATGAGTAACGCGCCAAGTCCGAAAAAAAATACGTACTGAAAAATAGTGAGCAGCGTTTTTCGGTTCATAGGCAAGGCTTAGAGCTTGTTGTCTTTTTTAGGGAAAATGATAGATGGTTTGAATTTTTTGGCTTCTTCAAAATCCATGTGAGCATAGCCGATGATGATGATAGTATCGCCCACAGATACTTTACGTGCCGCCGGACCATTCATACAAATGACACCGGAACCTCTCGCCCCTTTTATAGTATAAGTTTCGAGGCGTTCGCCGTTGTCTATGTTCACGATCTGCACCTTTTCACCTTCTATCAGATTGGCTGCTTTCATCAGGTCGGCATCAATAGTAATGCTACCGATGTAGTGCAAGTTTGCTTCGGTTATTTTTACGCGATGGATCTTCGACTTAAGTACTTCAATCATCATAGCGCGGCAAAGGTAGAAAGAATGTTGAATTTTGAATTTTGAATTTTGGAT
>CBFGYQ010000349.1:0-2609 GCA_965652995.1 uncultured bacterium | reverse complement strand
GAAAACGATGCAATAGGAAATAAGATATGTGATTTGTTATTAGAGAAGCATGAGAAAGGAGTTAAAATCAGATTTATTTATGACGATTTTGGAAGTAGAGGTATCAAAAGAAAACTGGTAAAAAAATTAGTAAAAGCAGGAATCGAAGTGGTGCCATTTTATAAAATAGCATGGATGAAAATGGCCAATCGGATGAATTACCGCAATCACCGAAAGATAATAGTAATAGATGGATCAATCGGTTTTGTTGGTGGTATTAACGTTTCGGACAAGTATCTAAACCCGACACCAAAAGGCTTGTACTGGCGCGACACTCATTTAGAAATAATAGGTTCGGCAGTTCTTAATCTTCAGTATATGTTTCTTTGTGATTGGAACTTCTGCACTGGTCAGAACGTGGGTTTTAGTGATAGCTTATTTCCGATTGTCAATAAGACGGAGATTATTGAATCTACACCTGTTCAAATAATGGGTAGTGGTCCTGATTATGATTATTCGAGTATCATGTATTCTATGATACAACTTATTATGCTTGCCAGAGTAGAACTCTGTATTACAACTCCCTACTTTATACCACCCAAAACTCTTTTGGATGCAATTACCATTGCCGCATTAAGTGGTGTAAGAGTAAGACTTCTAGTTCCTGACAAGTCTGATTCCTATATAGTAAATCTCACTAGTGAATCATACTTCGAAAAAATTTTAGCAGCCGGTGTGGAAGTTTACAGATATACAAAAGGCTTTGTACACGCTAAGACAATTGTATGCGACGGAAAAGTGGCTATGGTCGGTACTGCAAACTTAGACAACAGAAGCTTCGACCTCAATTTCGAAGTAAATGCCGTAGTCTATGATGACCACACAGCCACCGAACTTCGTCAACAGTTTGAAGAAGATTTACAAAATGCAAAAAGGAT
Source organism: uncultured bacterium (assembly GCA_965652995.1). GTDB lineage: Bacteria > Bacteroidota > Bacteroidia > Chitinophagales > Chitinophagaceae > JAFIGV01. The sequence continues at coordinate 1,692 of CBFGYQ010000349.1, read as the reverse complement.
AAATTATGACGTTTGGCAAAAGCGACCTAGAAGTAAAAGGTTTTTAGAAAAGATAGTAAACTTGGTTTCTCCACTTATGTAGGTCTCATTGTAATCAGATAACTTATTTGACCACATCGTCAATAATCTTCTTTATTTAGAAATAGAATTATATTCTTTCTTTCATGTAATTCAATCCCTTAAAATAAATCACATCTTTTCTCAATTTCTTTTTATTGAGTTGCAATTTGATGAATGCAGATAATGATGAGATGGGCGATAAGACAAAAATGGCTATAATTAATAATCGTTGAAATAGTTTGATGCGTCCTTTTCTAGCCTGGTCGCCCGGTCCACCTTTTTTACGGATAAACTTAGACCAATATCTAAAGTTTTTGATGCCTCTTTGCTCAAGTAAAACAAGTCCGGAATTTAAGCTTACTGCTTTTTGTTGCATAAGGTTTTCATGCAGATGTTCCAAATCGTCATTTTGAATTGCATGCAAAATTGTTTTGCCAAAACGAGCTGCTTCTCTTATGTCTTTTTCTTGAACACCTGCAGCAGGCAGCCAACCAGAAGCTTCTTTTTTACCGGTAAAAGACCAACGTATAACGGTGAGAGTAGAAATGATATTAGGGTTAGTGTCGAACAATACAATATTGCCAACAAGGGTTGCATTTAGTTTCAGCAAGTACTCTTTTACTTTTTCCTGCGCATGAAGCCACATATTGCGACTGCCAACTACGGTAAGTACTTTTTTATCTTCTAATAGTTTAGCATCGTCACTTTGCAAGAAAGCTGTAATAGGTTGTGATGGATTTAAAAACCACGGTTGGTAACCAAGAATCACCAAATCATATTCTTTGTTGTAAACATCCTTACGAATAGGATCGATGGGTGCAGGTAGATGCTCCACCGTTTCAGGCATCACATCAAAAAATGTGTTAGGTGTCCAGGGAAAAGGAAAAGGTGTTTGTGGTTTTATCTCCTCAAAATCTATTTCAAGATATTCCTTTACATCTTTTAAAATGCTATCCACAATAGCTCTAAGCTGTCCAGTTTGTGTAAAGTATAAAACTAAAATGCGAGGCTTATTCACGTTGTGCTATACTAATGTAAGATACATATATGCGTAGGAGAAACGCGCACTTTCAGGAACCATTACCAAAATACGGTCGCCTCTTTTGGCTATGTTGTTATTCAGCAATTCCTCAAGCATAAAATATGCAGACGCACTTCCTACATTGCCAACTTTAGGGAGGTTGTAAAACCATTTCTCAAATGGGATATTCATCCCCAAATCTTGTTGATATTTATAAATCTGTTGTTTGAAAAATTCACTTGACATGTGTGGCAGATAATAATCGACCATGTCAGAGGTAAGTCCGTGCTTCTCCATCAATTCTTTCAGAAACACACCGCCTTTGGGAACTATATGCTCTGCAAGAAGTTTTGTGTCTTGCTTCACAGAAAATATACTTTCGTTGTTCCAATCCTCCACAGCATGGTCATTCCATCCGCTCAAAGAAGTGTCTTCATTTTTAGTGGCACCTGCATACATACAAGTTTCTAATTCATTAGCGAATGATGTGATCTCTAACCATTCTATACGATAAGACAAACCTTCTTTATTAGGTTCAGACTGTATCAATGCTGCCGCGGCACCATCGCTAAGCATCCTTCTCAGAAAATCTTTTTCAAAAGCGATAAATC
>CBFGYQ010000348.1:0-2612 GCA_965652995.1 uncultured bacterium | reverse complement strand
GTTGATGGGTATCAATCCCAGTAGTATTTCTAACAACAGTTTGAGATCGGGATTGGCAGTTACGGCACCGATAAGCGGTACTATCAGCAGCTTGTCTGCACAGATAGGAAGCTATGTAGATGTATCATCGCCGGTGGCAGAAATTGTCGATAATGCTTCGCTGCATTTAGACCTTAATGTGTTTGAAAAAGATCTGCCTCAATTGAAAGTGGGACAAATCATTCATTTTAACTTAACCAACAATCCTACTACAGAATATGATGCTAAAATATTCAGTATCGGTGCATCATTTGAAGATGAAAGTAAAACCATTCCGGTACATGCAGAAGTAACGGGGAATAAAAAAGGATTGATAGACGGCATGAATATTACAAGTGTTGTAAGTCTTAGTAACGCAACAACAACTGCTGTTGCCAGCGATGCTATTGTAGAGGCTGATGGGAAATATTTCATCTTTATAATAACCAACAAAAAACCGAATGAAGACCATGAACATAAAGGGGAAGAAGTACACGATCATGAAGAAGCTGATAAGAAAGAAGAACCTAAAGTGAATTTTGAGAAAGTAGAAGTCGTGAAAGGCGTATCAAACATGGGTTTCACATCGATAACACCTGTTAACGAAATTCCTAAAGAAGCAAAGGTTGTTACAAAAGGTGCATTTTTTATTAATGCAAAATTGTCGAACACAGGAGGTCATCAGCACTAACCTAAAAAAACTAAAACAATGACTAACAAAAATCATAAACACGTTTACGATAAACAAGGCAATCAACTTTGCTGCACACCGGAGGAAGAAAAAATTCATAAGAAAGCCAATAAAATGAATGGCGTGGAAGATGACGGCTGCTGTACTCCTAAGCATGTAAAGAAGAACGAAGAACATCACGATGACGACGGACACAACCATAGTTACGATGATGCCAATACAAGTACCATCAAAATGTTTCTCCCCAGCATCATCTCCTTGTGTTTGTTGTTGATGGCTATTGCTTTTGACAATTGGTTTCCGCAAGAATGGTTTACTGGGTGGGTAAGACTTGGTTGGTATATAGTGGCTTATACTCCTGTTGGTTTTCCGGTGATAAAAGAAGCTATTGAAAGTATTGGCAAGGGAGATGTTTTTTCAGAATTTTTCTTGATGAGTATTGCAACCGTTGGAGCGTTTGCCATTGGTGAATATCCTGAAGGCGTTGCCGTGATGTTGTTCTATTCTGTTGGAGAAGTTTTTCAAACACTAGCTGTGAAAAGGGCGAAGGCCAACATCAAATCATTGCTCGATCAGCGACCAGATGAGGTGACAATTTTAAAAGATAATCAACCACGAACTGTAAAAGCAGAAGCTGTCAATATCGGAGAGATCATTCAACTAAAACCCGGTGAAAAGTTGGGATTGGATGGAGAACTTTTATCAGAAAATGCATCCTTCAATACTGCTGCACTTACGGGAGAAAGTAAGCCTGACACAAAATTGAAAGGCGAAACAGTATTAGCAGGAATGATAAATCTGAATACGGTTGCTCAAGTGAAAGTAACAACTGCGTACACTGATAGCAAGCTTAGCAGAATATTGGAGTTGGTTCAAAATGCGAATACACAAAAAGCTCCGACAGAATTATTCATCAGAAAATTTGCGAAGATCTATACACCTATTGTAGTGTTACTTGCTATTGCTATTTGTTTGCTGCCTTACCTTTTTGTTAGTGATTATTTGTTTAGAGATTGGTTGTATCGTGCGTTGGTGTTCTTAGTAATTTCTTGTCCCTGTGCGTTGGTCATTTCAATTCCGTTAGGATATTTTGGTGGCATTGGGGCGGCTAGTCGCAATGGTATTTTGGTGAAAGGAAGTAATTTTTTGGATGTGCTTTCTAATGTGCAAAATGTAGTGATGGACAAAACCGGAACGATGACGGAAGGTGTTTTTAAAGTGCAGGAAGTTGTATTTGATAAAGATGTAGATCACAATGAAATATTGCAACTGATCAATGCATTGGAAAGCCACAGCACACATCCGGTAGCAATGGCTATTCATGAGCATGTAGGTAAAGTAGATAAAAATATTGTCTTGGAAAATGTGGAAGAGATTGCAGGACATGGTTTAAAGGCTAATGCAAATGGCAAAGAATTGCTCGTTGGGAATTTCAAGTTGATGGATAAATTCAACATTCGCTATGATATTAATCCGGAAGAAATCGTATACACAGTTATTGCAGTTGCTTATGATAAAAAATTTGTTGGCTATATCACTATCGCAGACAGCATCAAAGAAGATGCACAAATTACGATCAACAAACTAAAATCGCTGAATGTAAACACCACTATGCTGAGCGGCGATAAGAATACCGTGGTAGGTTTTGTAGCGAAAAAATTGTGTATCAACAATGCTTTTGGAGATCTACTGCCGGAAGACAAAGTGAATAAAGTAAAAGAGATAAAAGCTAGAAATGAAACTTTGGCGTTTGTAGGTGATGGCGTGAATGATGCACCGGTTGTGGCTTTGAGTGATGTAGGAATTGCGATGGGAGGATTGGGAAGTGATGCAACTATTGAAGCCGCTGATGTCGTTATTCAAGATGATAAGCCTTCAAAAATTCCGATGGCGATCAATATCG
>CBFGYQ010000347.1:0-2621 GCA_965652995.1 uncultured bacterium | reverse complement strand
GTCCACCATTTATGTTTAAATATCTCGATCGTAGACAATCCAATATTAGGATACATCATTTGAAACACCTCATCTTTATCATGCCCAAAAACTAAAAATAGTACTCGTGCAAAATGAAACATGATAAATGTAACACCCGTAAAAGCGACTAATTGTAAAGCTGCATTCTCTTCATACTTTGGTATGGTAAACTGTTTATTATTTTTTTGCACTGTGTTCATAATATGCCATCATACTAACGTTTCAATAAAAAGGTTTCTTTTTTTTGTGCCATATCTTTAGGATAATGAACGCCATCAACATTCCACCCAAATGAGCAAAATGTGCCACATTATCTCCGGCAGAATTTCTGATTCCCGTATATAGCTCAAATATTGCATAGAACGCTACAAACCATTTTGCTTTTATAGGAAAGAAAAAATAGAGGTAGAGCAATACATTCGGAAATAAATAGCCAAATGCGAACAATATTCCAAACACTGCACCCGAAGCTCCTACAGTAGCTTCATCATAAAGCCCAGCTACGTATTGACTATTGTTATGATATCCATATAAATAATCTTGTACCCATCTTATAGATTCGTTGCTAAGCCTTATACTCCCGGGGTCGTTATTCCATTGCGCTACCAACATGTTTATCCTTCGTGGATCGGGTAATGCTTTGGGAACATATTGGTCTAGAAAAATTTGAAATTTATCAAGCGTAGGATTTTGCTGATAAATGTTGAATGCCTCTTCTATTTTAAAATATCCGTAATGTAAGACAGCAAGATGGCAAAGAGCCGCACCGATACCACAAACGAGATAAAAAATCAGAAATTTCTTTTCTCCCCATGTATTCTCCAATATGCTTCCAAACATCCAGAGGGCAAACATGTTGGAAAACAGGTGCATAATTGTAAGCTCTACATTGAATGCACTACCATGCATAAACATGTGTGTAAACAGCTGCCAGGGGCGGAACAGAGAGGATTTCCAGTAATGTAAACCTAAGTAATCGGCAAGGTCTATCCCAAACTTAACCAACACAAATTGCAGGAGCGCCATCAAACAATTGATGATTACAAGGTTCTTTACAATGGGTGGGAGTATTTGAAATCTGCCGGGACTATACTGGGTCATGAATTATCTAAAAGCTAGCAAAAATAGAGAATCTATAGCATAGCTATTTCATATTAGACACAATGTATTACTTAAATTAAATCATGCTGAACTTGTTTCAGCAGCATCCGTATAAACAGAGCATTTTTCTGTCCAGCACGAGTCTCTCATAGAGGACTCGTACGCTAGATGTGTTTGAGTCCCTTGCAGGAGACTCGAACAGAATGTGCATTTGAGATTCCGAAACCCGCCTGAACGAACGGGCAGGCAAGTTCGGGATAGCCAACAATAAAAAACGCCACTCTTTCGAGCAGCGTTTCCATTTATGGTTAAGAAGATTATTCTCCTACTACTTCAAACTCCATATCTACCACATTCTCTTTACCAAAATCGATCTGTGCTTTGTAAGTACCCACTTCTTTCACTTCTTCAGTGATGTTGATACGGCGACGGTCGATTTCGTAACCTTTTTGTTCTTTGATAGCGCGTGCGATTTGGATAGCAGTAACAGAACCGAAAATCTTTCCGCTGGTACCTGTTTTAGCACCTACTTTCACAGGAGATTGAGAAAGCACTTCACGTACTTTATTGATCTCAGCCATCAATTTTTCTTCACGCTTTTTCAATTGCTTTTGGCGTTCTTCAAGCATTTTTCTGTTGCCTTCGCTTGCTTCCAAAGCATATTTTTGAGGGATAAGATAGTTGCGTGCATAACCGGGACGAACGTCAACCATTTCGTTAGCACCGCCTAAATTATCTACGTCTTTTATAAGTATTACTTGCATTGTTGTTGTTTTTTTAGAATGAACTAATTACCGCTTTTCTATTTTAAAAGATCGGTTACATAAGGCATCAACGCCATTTGACGGGCTTTTTTAACAGCCTGTGCTACTTTACGTTGATATTTAAGGCTGTTACCTGTAATACGACGTGGCAACATTTTACCTTGTTCGTTCACGAATTTTTTCAAGAATTCTGCATCTTTATAATCGATGTATTTGATGCCCATTTTCTTGAAACGGCAATATTTTTTCGGGCGTTTTTCTACTCTGGTAGAAGTAAGAAATTTTATATCGTTTTGCTTAGCCATTGTTTGCTTTTTTTTAAAGGATGATTACTCCGCAGTAGCGGCTTGAGGTTTTGCATCGGCAGTTTTGTTGCGTCTTTTCGCGTTGTATTCCTGCGCATACTTGTCCAAACGAGTGATCATGTGACGCATGATGTTCTCATCACGGTTCATTTGGATCTCCAATTTAGCATTGGTATCAGCCGGTGCGCTGTACTCTGCTACCCAGTAAAGTCCTGTTGTTTTTTTAGCGATGGGGTAAGCTAATGAACGCAATCCCCATGCATTGCTGTGTACCATTTCTCCACCATTTTCTTTGATGAAGTCTGTAACTTTCTTTTGAGCAGCTTTGAAATCATCTTCTGCCAATACAGGAGTGAAGATCATCATTAGCTCATAGCTGTGAAGCTCTTTCTTTGTTGCCATAAACGTTTTTTGTTAAGAAATTAATTTT
>CBFGYQ010000346.1:0-2653 GCA_965652995.1 uncultured bacterium | reverse complement strand
GTTCAGGTGCATGACAATGCAAATATCTGTCAGGTATTTATTTCAATTGTCAGAAAATTGTCATAGAGCGAAAAATCCCCCGTTTAAACTTAACTTTTTACATCGCCATTACGAATGAATAATTCTCTAAGTTTGTTGCTCGAAAATCGAACGGATGCGGACTAAAAATTTACTTTCTTTTCTATTTATTGCACTGTTATTCTCTGCTTGTAAATCGGGTGATAATAGCTTTACTGTAGCAGCAAATATCAACAACATGCCAAAACAGCTTGTTTATTTGGAAGAGCTGAGCATAAATAATAATATTGTAGTTATAGACTCTGCGAACTCAGATGATAAAGGTCAGTTTGAAATGAGCGGTAAGGCAACTGAAGCAGGTCTTTACAGGCTTCGTTTTCAAGGCAATCAATTTATCTTACTTTCTTTAGAAAAAGGAACTGCAAAAGTAATCGCCGATTGGAGCAATTTACAGGATTACAAAGTTGTCGGTTCGGCATCTTCCGCAAGCTTGCAACACTTTTTTGCACAGATTCGTAGCAGCATGAGAGATTTTAATACGCTTTCTGTCGTAATTGATTCAATGCGTGCAAGAGGCAATGATAGTATGGAAGCTAAAGCTAAGGCAGATATGGAGGAGATGAATCATAACCTTACTCGTTATGTAGAAAATTATGCAGACACTACTAGCTCTTTACCAAATGCATTATTTGCAGTACAGATGCTTAACCCTGCTACACAAGGAGATTTTTTGAGAACTTTTTCTCAATCTGTTACGGCTCGCTTTCCTAAGAGTGCCATGGCAAAAGATTATGTAGCTAAAATGAATGAAAAGTTAGCTGGTGGTGCAGCAACATCTAATAACGGAGGAAATAATATTGGTCAAGAAGCACCTGAAATTAAATTGCCTTCGCCGTCCGGCAAGTCTATTGCGCTAAGCTCTTATAAGGGTAAATATGTATTGGTAGATTTTTGGGCTTCCTGGTGTGGTCCTTGTCGTGCGGAAAATCCTAATGTAGTAGCCGCATATAATAAGTACAAAAACAAAAACTTCGCTATCCTTGGCGTATCGCTTGACAATGATAAAAGCAAATGGACAAAGGCTATAAGCGATGACAATCTTACATGGGATCACATAAGCGATCTACAAGGCTGGGAGTCTATTGCTGCGCGCACCTACAATGTGCAATCCATTCCAATGAACTTTTTGGTGAACCCGGAAGGCAAGATCGTAGCTACCAATCTTAGAGGTGCTGAGCTGGAAGCTATACTTGAAAACTCTCTGAAATAAGAAATCTTTACAAAACATCTATAAAAGCTGATAAGACTTGATGTAGATGAATGGTGCCAACGCCACTGTAGCCGAATAGTAGTAATATTGTTGGGACAATAAAATTACCAGACCTTATGAGAATAATACCGGGTGAAATAAAGACCTCATTACTACACAGCTATTTACTGGGAAGTATCGGTCCAAGGCCTATTTGTTTTGCAAGCACTATTGATGAAAATGGTGTACCAAACCTTAGCCCGTTTAGTTTTTTCAATGTTTTTGGTAGCAACCCACCCACATTAATATTCTCGCCGGCAAGACGCGTGCGCGACAACTCCATAAAACATACTTTAGAAAATGTATATGCTACAAAGGAAGTAGTCATCAATATTGTGAACTACAACATAGTGCAGCAGATGAATTTGGCTAGTTGTGAATATCCTAAAGGAGTGAATGAATTTGAGAAAGCAGGATTCACGCCTATACAATCAGAAATGGTAAAGCCGTTCAGAGTGAAGGAATCACCGGTACAAATAGAATGTAAAGTGAAGCAGGTGATAGAAACAGGAAACAGTGGAGGCGCGGGTAATTTGATTATTTGCGAAGCAGTATGCATGCATATTAATGATGAGGTACTAGATGCAGATGGTAAGATTGATCCGCATAAAATTGATTTAGTTGCAAGGATGGGTTTTGATTATTATTGTCGTGCATCTGGGAATGCTGTGTTCGAAGTACAAAAACCCAATTTAGAATTAGGTGTAGGTATAGATGCACTGCCTGAAAGAATAAAAAATAGCAATGTATTATCAGGTAATAATTTGGGCATTCTCGGTAATAGCACTTCCATTCCGGTAGTGGCGGACATGCTTTACGATGACAGACTCACACAAATACTTCGTGAGTACGAACTGGATGAGAATGCTAAAATAAAAGCCCTTCACGTTTACGGTAGAGAGCTTTTGGAAAGTGGCGATGTGGAAAAGGCTTGGCAGGTACTGCTATCAGGCGAATAGCAATACTATCCATTGATTCGTTTATCTGTTTTGATGATCTCCATCAGGTCTTCTTCAATACTTTTTTTTACGTTTTCCGTCACACGCCCCACTTCATTATTCTTCTTAAAAAGTATGATGGTAGGAACAAACTCAATTTTATAAAGTTTATGCTCCACGTATTTTGTGGTTTTAGCGCGGTCAGTTCCATACATGCTGTAGCGGCGCATCGGGTAGTTGGCAGCTTGCAGTGTTTTGTATAGTTTCGGGATCAGTATTTTAGAATCGTCACACCAAGTACCTAAGAAAACTACTACTTCGTAAGCAGGTAATTCTTTTTGTAGATAATCTATAGCATCGCTACTTGGAGTATAGTTTTCTACTCCTT
>CBFGYQ010000345.1:0-2665 GCA_965652995.1 uncultured bacterium | reverse complement strand
GGCTACTGCTTTACTGTTCACATCTTTTACCATCACGCTTATCACAACAGAATTTTTATCTCCAAAAATATTGCGAACGTTTTGGAATGGTATAAGTACTGTATTGTCTGCACTCATTAGCATACTGCCACCTTTCGGCTCACTTACTCCGATAACTCTATATTTGATGTCACCGATAGATATCAATTTATCAAGCGCATCATTCGCTTTATTCTTAAATAGCTTTTGAGTAATACCATTACCCACAATGCAAACTGGTGCTCCAGACGACAATTCATAAGCCGAAAAATTCCTTCCAACTGTAAGTTTTGTATCAGTTAGCAAAAGATAATTCTCATCTACACCCATTGTGTTGATGTTGGGATTTGTTTTCTGAGAACCGTAGCGAGCCGTAGCGATTGATGATCCACGAGTGGACAATCCGATCGTAGATGGGAAATTGAATTGTTGTTGAAATTGACGCGCTTCTTGATATTCAATGTTTTTCAACTCGCTTCGCTCTCCTCTATGTCCGCGACGATTTTTACTTACTATTACATTGTTTGTTATCTGAAAAGAATTGGAACCCAGTCTGCTGAAATTAGTGTTTACACTGGCTTTTAATACTTCAATACAAGTAAGAATACCTATTAATGCCCACAATCCTAAAGCAATAATGGATATTGTAAGAATAGATCTTAACCTATTGCTCTGTAGAGCACGAAAAGCAAGAGTGAGATTGAAAACTAATTGCCGCATTTACTAGACCAAAGATAGGTAACTCATTTCTTCATCTTCAATGAATAGACCAGAGGTATTTTATGCTCTAAACCTTTTATCATGAATTTGCCTGATTCCATTTCTATAGATGTTGTGAAAATATTATAGGGACTGTAATCAAATTCTTCAAAGGATTGTAAACTAAGCCCCTCATCTAATAAATTTTGCATCACTTCATGCAAACTATGATTCCAACCGATAGATTGTAATTGTAAAGGCGCATCTTTTTCCGCATAAGTACCTTGTTCATTTTCTATGATAGGTTCTCGGTTGAAATAAGAGTAAGTGATTTGAGAGAAGTTATTATCGAACATCCAAACTACAGGATGGAATTCTGCGAAAATGAAATGACCTCCAGGTTTTAAATATTTTGCTACAATATTTGCCCATGCCTTCATATCTGGTAACCAACCGATAGTGCCGTAGCTTGTAAAAACAATATCGAATTGTTTGTCAAGATGTTGCGGCAAACTATACAGATCACAACAAATGAAAGTTGCATTTTGTTTAAGTTGTTCATTGGCTTCCTTTGCGATCTTAATAGCTTCTGTAGAGAAATCTATTCCTGTAACAGTTGCGCCCATTCTAGCAAGTGATAAACTATCTTGTCCGAAATGGCATTGTAAATGAAGAATCGTTTTGCCTTTAATGTCTCCTAGTAGATTGAGCTCTATTTCATTTAGCGTTGATGCTCCTTGTAAAAAATTATTATGATTATAGAACTCTGATCCAACATGATGTTTGGTGCGTTCGTCCCATAACTTTTTGTTGATAGAAATGTAATTTTCGGAGTGTTGCATTGTTGTGTTGATTGTAGTAAGTAAATATAAGGAGCAAAAAATAACCCACTTTTAAGGTGAGTTATTAATAGATATCTGATGTTTCAATTATCGTTTTCCAAATGGCATTCCACCACCCATCCCAGGCATTCCCATTCCCGGCATCATCCCTTTCATCTTATTCATCTGCCCCATCATTTGTTTCATTTGGTCAAACTGTTTCATGAAAGCATTTACTTCTGAAATGTCTTTGCCGCTTCCTTTTGCAATACGTTTTCTGCGGTTGCCGTCAATTACATCAGGATTGTTGCGTTCATAAGGCGTCATCGAGTTTATCATGGCTTCGATACCTTTAAATGCATCGTCAGATATATCAATGTCTTTTATTGCTTTGCCCACACCGGGAATCATTGCCAGCAGATCTTTGATATTTCCCATCTTTTTTATCTGCTGCAATTGATCTTTAAAATCTTCGAAATCAAATTTATTCTGGCGAATTTTCTTTTCAAGTTTCTTCGCTTGAGCTTCGTCAAACTGCGCCTGTGCACGTTCTACGAGGGTAGTGATATCTCCCATACCGAGAATACGCTGTGCCATACGCTCTGGATAAAATACATCAAGCGTATCCATTTTCTCGCCCATGCTCACAAACTTAATGGGCTTATCTACCGTGTATTTGATAGATATCGCCGCACCACCTCGTGTATCACCATCCAATTTTGTAAGAACTACACCTGTAAAATCTAATCTGTCGTTAAATGCCTTTGCCGTATTTACTGCATCTTGTCCTGTCATGGAATCTACGACAAATAAAATCTCTTGTGGTTGCACAGCTTGTTTGATGTTCGCAACTTCGGTCATCATCACCTCATCTACAGCAAGGCGTCCCGCAGTATCTATGATGACTACACGATTACCGTTTTGCTTAGCTTCAGCTATTGCGTTTTGGGCTATGTCAACTGCATTTTTATTTTCAGGTTCGCTGTAAACAGGTACTTTAATTTGTTCCCCTAGTACTTTAATTTGGTCGATAGCCGCAGGACGATAAATATCTGCCGCTACCAATAGTGGATTCATTGATTTTTTTGACTTAAGGAAGTTGGCAAGCTTTCCGGAGAAAGTGGTCT
>CBFGYQ010000344.1:0-2676 GCA_965652995.1 uncultured bacterium | reverse complement strand
AGCTTATTGCGCATGGTAGGATAACTGATACCCGCTTGCGCAGCCATTTCTTTGATGCTACCACTGTGTAAGAAAAATTGGAGTATGAAGTTTTGTTCCTCAGGAGTGAGTTGTGTGAATAATGGTAATTGATAACTTCCACGAATTACCGTTTGGCAATCTTCACATTTCAGTTCGCTAACTGAAAGTGTTTGTTCACAACTGGGACATTTGCTCGGCAACTTCATTTCATCAAAACTAAAAATAATTTTAATAAAATGAAACTATTGTTTAAAAAAATTAAATAAAATAGAAGTTATCGCTAGATCATGTTATAGATTATTCAGAACGTTTGATATTCTATTTTTTGTTTCATCCTTCCCGATCATCTCTGCAATATTGAAAACACCCGGACCATATTTTCCTCCAACCAACATGATGCGTAGTGGTAATAATACATCTCCTTTCTTCAATCCTGAACCATTCATTTGTTCATTAAAACTTGCTTCCAAATTATCGTGTGTCCATTCGTTAATGCTTTCGAATCCATTCACCCAATTTTCAAAAAATGCTTTCTTGGTATCGCTCCATTTATCTTTTATCGCAGAAAGATCAATGCCGCTTGGTGCTTGAAAAAAGAAATGTCCGTGTTCCCAAAAATCAGAAAGTAAATGACAGCGTTCTTTAACTAACGCGATTACTTTCTGTAAATAATTTTCATCTCCACCATCAACATGCTTTTCTATAAAAGGTTTTACAAGCGGCACTAATTCTTCATCGCTCTTCTTCATGATGTATTGATGATTGAACCATTTTGCTTTTTCGTAGTCAAACTTTGCACCGCCTTTATGAACTCGTTCTATCGAAAAGGTTTTTATCAATTCGTCTAAAGAAAAAATTTCTTGCTCCGTTCCACTATTCCAACCCAATAATACCAGCATATTTACAAATGCTTCGGGTAGAAAACCTCTTTCTTTAAAACCTTCAGTAAGTTCTCCGGTTTTAGGATCTTTCCAGTTCATTGCAAACACAGGAAAGCCCAAACGATCGCCATCTCGTTTGCTCAGTTTGCCATTGCCATCAGGTTTTAAAATCAATGGAAGATGCGCCCATTGTGGCATTTCAGCTTCCCAACCTAGATATTTCCAAAGCAATAAATGCACCGGCGCACTTGGCAACCATTCTTCTCCACGAAAAGCATGAGTGATCTTCATCAAATAATCATCTACCACAACCGCCAAGTGATACGTTGGCATTCCATCGGCTTTCAACAATACTTTATCATCTACGATGTTGGTATCAAAACTAATTTCGCCGCGTATCATGTCGGTAAATGTTACCGTTTCATTTTGCGGCATTTTTATACGAATTACATAAGGCGTTTTTTGCTCTAATAATTTTGTCACTTCCTCATTAGAAAGTGATAATGAATTACGCATAGTGCTTCGTGTGCGATGGTCGTATTGTGGAGATGGATTTTCTGCGCTTTTATATTTTTCACGCATTGCTTCCAATTCTTCAGGTGTGTCAAAAGCATAATACGCGTATCCTGCATCTACCAACTGCTGCGCATATTGATAATATTGTTTCTTGCGTTCACTCTGGCGATAAGGTGCATACGCTCCTTCTTTACGCGTACTTTCATCAGGCGTAAGTGCGCACCAATCCAAACAGTCGAAAATATAATCCTCAGCTCCTTCCACAAATCTTGTCTGGTCGGTATCTTCTATTCGCAACACAAACGTGCCTCCATGATGCTTCGCAAAAAGATAATTGTATAAAACGGTGCGCATACCACCCAAATGCAAACCACCTGTAGGGCTTGGCGCAAAACGAACTCTTACATTGCTCATAAGATTGCAAATTTATAAGTCCATAATAGAATGAATGAATTTTTATTGGCTTTATATTGCACCTATCCAATTATTCGTCCCACACGCCCGCTCCTTCACGAATAAGTTCCGGTGATCCACTAGTACAATCTATTACTGTAGAAGGAACAATACCTCCAACACCACCATCCACAACTATATCTACAAGGTTTTCAAATTGCTCGTGGATGATCTCTGGATCATTGTAGTATTCTACATCAGCATCCATAGGCAACGATACGCTCATAATAGGGTGTCCTAATTGTTTTACGATCTCCTGTGTTATTTGATGATCTGGAACGCGAATACCCACGGTATCTTTTTTACTTTTTAAGAGTTTGGGCACTTCTTTGCTAGCCGGTAAAATGAATGTGTATGCACCTGGCAGTACTTTTTTAAGAATCCGAAAAACAGGAGTAGAGATAGCTTTGGTATAATCACTTAAATGGCTAAGATCGCTACAGATGAAAGAGAATTGTGCTTTTTTAGGGTCAATATTTTTGATACGAGCTATGCGTTCTATTGCTTTTACGTTGTAGATATCACAACCTAACCCGTAGATCGTATCGGTAGGGTAAATGATAACGCCACCATTCTTCAGCACATCAATTACCGTTTGAATATTGCGCTGCTGTGGGTTTTCAGGATGGATGTGTAGCAACATGATTTATCAATTTTTGAATTTCTCAATAGCATGCAATGCAGTTGTTAGTCTTTGTTCTTCATTACCTTTCACCTCGGCCCATTGCACACCGCTATTGATCACAATGTCTTTGTATTGATTGTAAAAATAATTGCGCCAATAAGTTTCTCCATGTTCACGAAG
>CBFGYQ010000343.1:0-2684 GCA_965652995.1 uncultured bacterium | reverse complement strand
GTAAATTTGATGAAGTACTGAACACAAATGATGGTAGCGCATTTTTCGAAATGCTCGTACAACCACTTCATGAAGAACTCTACAAGCGCAACGACTTCGCATTCATGAATGAACTTTCGGAAATGCAACAACTATTCTTGTCCTACGATTATCTACGGGCGCAAGTAGGGCAGGGTGGTTTCATTCAA
This sequence comes from uncultured bacterium, assembly GCA_965652995.1. Classification (GTDB taxonomy): domain Bacteria; phylum Bacteroidota; class Bacteroidia; order Chitinophagales; family Chitinophagaceae; genus JAFIGV01. Next base: position 2,496 of record CBFGYQ010000343.1, on the reverse strand, counting down.
TTTTTGGCTAATGGTTATGCTCCACTTTTGATGAACATGCCCGAATGGCTGAAAAAAGCAAAAGCCGATGACATGGCTCAATTGATAGATGATGTGTTGAAAGTATTCGTATTAAACAATGAGTTTTTTAAAAAGGAAATGAGTGTAGATGAATTTGGAAAACTCTATGAAGAACTGAAAGAATTTGAAGAGCTTGATAAACGCTATGAGCAACTCAATGCTGAAACGCTTACTAAATTGGTAAATTTTGCCAAAGAAAATGTTCAGGATTTTGCAACGTTGACATAAACTACACTACTCTTTCATTTTTGACTTTTTACTTTTGAATTTTCAACCATTCGAACTTTAAGGAAGCTGATAAAATTTTTTGTCGCGATTGCCAGTTGCTTTTGCCAAGAAATAAGTAGCATTAAAAAACACCTCCTTAGAGGTGCTTTTCTATAAACGTAGATATGTGTTTATTTTTTAGTAAAAGTTATAGTACTCATTTCAGATAAATAGGGTTTATTATTACTGTCTAGGTCTTCATCAAGAGAAGTTGTGTTTAAAGTATTTCCAGAAACAGTTATTAGCATATACTCTGTTTCCTGAGTACTTGAGCCTTCTTTCAAACTTAAATAATAACCGGTAATGTTATGTTTGGTAGTTTGTTCTTTTACCTCGTAGGTTCCTGAAACAGATGTTCCATCGTCCCATGTAACTCCATAAGAACCACCTTCAGAAAAAGAAACAATAAGTTCATTGTCTGCGTATGTTTCAACTCCTTGGTCTATCACATTTCCTGATTCATCATATTCCTTCCAAGAGTCAGATTTTGCTATCCACATACCTTCAAGCGATTTTTTTACTTCAGCTGTAGATTTAGTTTTATCTACATTATTACCATCATCTTTTTTACTACAAGAGGTAACTAATAATGAACTTGCAAATAAACATAGAGATAAATGTTTCAAAAATTTCATTTTAAAAAGTGCTTTAATAGTTAACAATAGGCGCAAAACTATATACGCCTATACAAAGCATATAGGTGAAAAACACCCTTTTTCTTTTAAAATACTGCTTAGGACTCTTGTAGTTGTCAGAGAAAACTCAGGTTAGTTTTCATTCAATATAGACTCCACAAACTCTGTCAGAGCAGTCAGCGTAGTTGTCAGCCAATTCAGAACGATTATCAGAGGTGTCAAAGTCTTTATCAACTACGTCAATCCGATTGTCAGCAGCATCAGAAGAAGTATCAGTACCGGCAGAGCCATTATCAGCGGTATCAGTATCCTTATCAACCGCAACAGGATTATTGTCAGCAGTTTTAACACGAATATCAGTCACAACAGAGATCAGTAGGATAGCAACAGCACTGTCCTTAGAAGTGACAATGTTTTATTTTTCACGATCGTCCACATTAGGCATAGTTATCATCCCAATCCTTCACCACCGGATCACCAAGAAGTCCCTCACTTTTCGCAACCATAGCAGCCACTGTGCAATCAGATGTTACGTTCACTACAGTCCTCATCATATCCAACGGACGATCCACAGCAAATATCAATGCCAGACCTGCTTCTGGGATTCCGGCTTGCCCTAATACGATCACCAACATCACCATACCTGCACTGGGCACTGCCGCAGAACCAATAGATGCTAATGTTGCTGTAAGAATGATCATTAATTGTGCAGAAAGCGAAAGGTCAATATTCATCACTTGAGCAATAAAGATTGCAGCAATGGCTTGATAAATAGCTGTTCCATCCATATTAACAGTAGCGCCAAGCGGCAGCACAAAACTTGCCACCTCTTCATCTACACCTACATGTTCTGTCATACGTTCCATTGTAACAGGTAGGGTAGCAGCAGACGAACTAGTAGAAAATGCCAGCAACTGCGCAGGAAGAATTTGTTTGTAAAAGCTGAACGGATTTCTTTTAGTGGTAAAGTAGATCAGTAAAGTATAAAACCCGAAAAGCAGCAATGCCAAACCCAGAACAACTGTCAATACATAAGCTACCAAACCTTTTAAGATAGAACTGTCGGGAATTTCTACCATTAATGCCGCCAATAATGCAAAAACACCCAAAGGTGCAGTCAGCATAATGATGTCGATAATTTTTAGAATCACTTCATTCATTCCTTTAAAAAAACCGACAACAGGTTTTGCATGTTCCTGTTTCACAAGAATAATTCCGATACCAATCAAGACACTAAAGAAAATCACTTGTAACATGCTTCCGTTATCTGTGAGTGCGCGGAAAAAATTGTCGGGGACAATGTCGATGATCGGTTGCAATGGACCTACATTTTTTTGCTCATGTGCCTGAGATATCTTTCCTGTCACATCATCTTGAAATGTTTCCAGAAGTTGTGTGCCGGCTTCTTTCGAACTCCTGGGAGCGATATGAGCCGGCTCGCGACCGCTGGAAGGCGAACGCCGTGATGATCGCGCTTGGCGTCGTCGTGCTCGCCTGTTCGTTTCCCGGCGCCGCCGAACTCGAGTCCCAGATG
>CBFGYQ010000342.1:0-2686 GCA_965652995.1 uncultured bacterium | reverse complement strand
AATGCATTATCGTTACTAAAAAAAAGTACATGCTGAAAATGGCAAGAATGGCAGCAAAAATAATTGCAAAGGTCGCACCGGGAAAGATGTAATTATCGAAGTTCCATTAGGTACAATTCCCAAAGACGAAGAAACAGATGAGATAGAAGCAGAAGTACTGCATGATGGACAGGAGATCATTTGGATGCCCGGTGGTCGCGGTGGTTTGGGAAACATCAACTTCAAAACTCCAACCAATCAAGCACCCGATTATTCACAACCCGGTGAAGAAGGTATTGAAGGTTATAAATTTCTAGAACTAAAAATACTTGCAGATGTAGGTTTAGTAGGCTTCCCAAATGCCGGAAAGTCAACGCTACTTTCTGTCATTAGTGCCGCAAAACCAAAGATCGCCAACTATGCATTCACGACACTTGTACCACAATTGGGCATGGTGTCTTATCGAGATAATAAATCCTTTGCTGTTGCCGATTTACCAGGAATTATCGAAGGTGCTGCTGAAGGAAAAGGCTTAGGGCATCGTTTCCTCAGACATATTGAACGTAACTCTGTCTTACTTTTTCTAATTCCAGCAGATAGTGCAGATCATGCAAAAGAGTTTGATATTCTCTACAACGAACTGGAGCAATACAACCCTGAACTACTTCATAAAAGAATGTTGATAGCGATCTCTAAATCGGATATGCTGGATGAGGAACTGAAAACAGAAATCAGAAATATGCTTCCTAAAGACATCCCTAACACTTTCATTTCTTCAGTAGCCAATCAGGGAATTTCAGAATTGAAAGATATGCTTTGGGATGCGCTTAATGACTCAATGAGTTAATTGTGCAATGACTCGATTTCCTAAAGTTCATTGAGCTTGTCGAAATGAATGATGAACGTGACGTCTACAAGCTCGGTCTACGTTACATCAAAACCACAAATCAGCAAAATCACAAATCAACTTTATTTCTTGTCTTTCTTCTTCTTAAAAAGCGGCACTTTATTCTCATTGCCGTGCAGTAGGCGATTGATGTTCTTATGATGGGTGAGAATAACCAAGCACGCCGTAGCAATAGCAAAAACACGATAACTGATTTCCGGTTCGCGGAAAATAAAAAGTATCATGATAGGAAACGCCACGCTAGCACTCATAGAACTAAGCGAAACGTACTGTGTCAAATAAAGCATCAATAAGAAAACACCAATAAGCAACACTGCTACAAGCGGTTGTATGCCTAATATCATTCCGAAAAGTGTGGCAATTCCTTTACCGCCTCTAAAGTTGGCCCAGATGGGGAATATATGACCGACAACAGCCGCTAGTCCTAATGCAATTTGTAAGTTGGTAATTGCCTCACTTGTCCAAGGAAAAGCAGAAAGCAACGAGAGTTTTACGGCAATAAATCCTTTGAGCATATCTACAAACATCACAAAAGAACCAGCTTTCTTGCCTAATATGCGAAAGGTATTCGTAGCTCCTGCGTTACCACTGCCGTGTTCACGAATGTCGATTCCGAACCATTTTTTGCTGACCCAAACTGCTGTAGGAATAGAACCAATGAGATAGGCTAGGATAACTAAAATTGCAATTGTCATTTTTGTAGAAAAAATTTAATGCGAACGGCAAAAATAACTTTTTTTGGAAGAATGTCTAGAAGCAAGAACATTGTCTGCTAAATAGCGAAATATAGACGAACGGAGCGTCGCAAATCAAGTTCAATAGTTGCAACCAAGCCGGCTTACAAATGCATCTTATCTTTTTTTGCTAACAATTCATCTACTGTTTCGCGATACATTTCGTCAGGTACACAGCAGTCAACCGGACACACGGCAGCGCATTGTGGTTCTTCGTGGAAACCTTGACACTCAGTGCATTTATCAGGAGTAATGTAGTAGTAATCTACCGCTTTTGGTTGGTGTTTCTCATTGGCATCAGTATGTTCACCATTCATCAATGTATAGTCGCCGGATACCGAAGTGCCATCTGCCATTGCCCATTCCACACCACCTTCATAGATAGCGTTGTTAGGACATTCGGGTTCGCAAGCTCCGCAGTTGATACATTCGTCTGTTATCTTGATAGCCATAATGGGTTTTATTTATTGGTGGTAAAGTTACAATTTCGCAAACAGAAAATACATAGCGGATGTCATCAGAAAAAAGAATAGCGTTATTAGCAAAATTGGGAGAGTATATGCTTTCTGCAGATGAGGCTTGGGAAGAAACGAAGCTGCGCGCCATGAATGGGAATGGTTGGTTCACATTAGAAAATATAGAACTGGCTGTAAAAAATATTGCGGAGAATTTTTTAAAGAAAGAATTGCTGGAAGATTGGATGAGAGTTTATTCGATTCCTAAGGACAAAAAGAAAGTAGGCATTGTAATGGCAGGTAATATTCCATTAGTTGGTTTTCATGATTTTCTCTGTGGATTTATGAGTGGGCATAATTTGCATTTAAAACTTTCTTCGAAAGATGAAATATTGCTGAAGCATTTGATAGCGAAACTGTGTGAATGGAATCCTGAATTGGCAGATGATATTCACATAGCAGACAATCTAAAAAACTGTGATGCTTACATAGCGACGGGCAGTAATAATACAGCGCGTTACTTCGAGCAATATTTTGGAAAATATCCACACATCATTCGTCGCAATCGCACGTCGGTGGCTATTTTGGAAGGTGATGAAACAGAAGAAGAA
>CBFGYQ010000341.1:0-2703 GCA_965652995.1 uncultured bacterium | reverse complement strand
TCTTCTTTCTTTTTAAAATGAATATTAAAAGTTGTAGAGATCAATAATGCCAAGCCAATAACAAAAATACAACCGGCAGAAATTTTTTGTAAATACATTATACGGCGCAGTGTAAGTCTTCTGCGGATATTATCGGCAAGAAATACTTTTAGAAAATCAATACCTAATATCAATACAAGACAACTGCCGAATAATACAACCCGGTATATTGTAGAAGTATTAGCAGTAGCAGTTACAGCTGCAAGCCAAGTAATAATTACACCGGGGTTTAATGTATTGATCAAAAAGCCTGAAAGCCATATTTTGAAATAATGTCCACTACCAACGATCAGTTTTTTAGTGGATGGCCGTTGTGGTTTGTATTTTCGAAATAAACCTAAAGCACCTATTATTACCAATACCACAGCTCCTCCAAAAGCTATCGGACGTTGGTATTCATTTAATGCTTCCAGCCAATAAGCAGCCACGTTGGCAACTGTCACATACATAGCATCACTAGCAGAAACTCCAAGCACAAAAGCAAGCCCAGATTTATAGCTATGGTTGATGCTGTAACGAATTACAGCAAACAAGGTTGGACCTACAGATATAGCCATGAACAGACCAATCAATATTCCTTTTATGAGTGCATCTATCAAATGCATGCGACTAAAATAATAAGTAAATAGGAAAAGCGAGGTTAAACTAAAATCTAAATACCAACTTATAGACTTTAATGAGATGTTATCGTTTGTATTATTATGCAAATCAACCTTCTTACGCTATTTTGCAAAATCTTATTTCACAACATTCTCTTATGATTGCTCCTATAGCTATATACTTACCTCAGTTTCACCCAATACCGGAAAATGACGCTTGGTGGGGAAAAGGTTTTACCGAATGGACCAACGTTACTAAAGCAAGGCCGAGATTTAAAGGGCATTATCAACCACATCTCCCTACAGACTTAGGTTTTTACGATCTAAGGCTAAATGAAATAATGGTAGAGCAAGCTAGAATGGCTAAAGAAGCAGGTATTTACGGTTTCTGTTTTTATCATTATTGGTTTAATGGAAAGAGATTATTAAATCTGCCTTTAGACAAAATGATTGAATCAAAGACACCTGATTTCCCATTTATGATTTGTTGGGCAAATGAAAATTGGTCGAGAAGATGGGATGGGTCTGAGAATGATATTTTGATGCAACAGACTTACAGTCATGAAGATGATATGGAACACATCAGATTTCTTATTGATAAATTTTTTAAAGATGAGCGATATATAAAAGTTGATGGAAAACCTTTTTTTGCGGTTTACAGACCTGCCTTGTTTCCCGATATGAATAAGACAATTGAGATATGGAATACTGAAGTAAAGAAGCATGGATTCCCCGGCATCTATATAGGTTATATGCAAAGCTTCAACATGAAAAAAGATCCTGAAGAAATGGGCTTTGATGCAGCAATTGAATTTCAACCGGATTTTTCGCAAGTACATGCTATGACGAAGCCATCCAAATTTCAAAGATTATTGAAGAAAATGGCCATCAAAGAAAATAATGGCAACACGAACACAATAGTAAATTATGGCAGGTTCGTCAACGAAGTCATAAAACAATCTCCTCCTTCTTACAAACGTTTCCCTTGCGTAATGCCGGGCTGGGATAATTCTGCCAGAAAAAAAACGGCTATGATAATGCATGAATCTACTCCGGAAATGTATGAGAAATGGCTTTCAGAAACGATTGATAAATTCAAACCGTATTCTCCTCAAGAGAACTTTGTTTTTATTAATGCATGGAATGAATGGGCGGAAGGCAATCACTTAGAACCCGATATGAAATGGGGAAATGCCTACTTGGAAGCCACAAAGAGAGCAATAACTAACGCTGACACTATTCAATAATATAAGAGTCAATTTGTCTACATCCATCCTCATTATTTTGGATGTGAATTTTCATATAAGGTTTGGGTAATATATTCTCGGCTTTCTCCGCCCATTCTACAAAAACGATAGCATTTTTATTCATCACAGCATCTTCCATTCCTGCTTGGATTGCTTCTTCATCGCTGTTTATCCGATACCAATCCATATGATAGATTGTTTTATCTACACCATTCTCATCAAAATGATACTCATTTATTAATGCAAATGTAGGACTGCTAACAGCATCCTTTACGTTGAGATAGTCGCAAAGGGTGTGTATAAAGGTTGTTTTTCCGGCACCCATTTCTCCATAAAAAGCGAATACATGGAACTGTCTAGACACTTCCCAAAAATCTGAAGCGATACTTTTGATTTCGTTTAGTTGGTATTTTTTAGAAAATAATGACGTTTGCAAGTGTTTGCAGGATTGAATGCGTTTGCAAAGTAACATCTATTGACCTTATCATTATTCATTGTTAGAAAATTTTTACTAGTGAAGAAAGGAAGTTTTGATGATCTACGACCTAAAGCAGAAGCATTGATTGATAGGGAATATCGGCAACGGTCTATTATTGACTATTATGGAAAACTATTATACACAACTAGTTGCTTCTTGTCTATATCTATTATTGAAATACAAATTTCCTTTCCATCCACTTCAGTTTTGTAGTAAGCGTTCATCATTTGTGTTATGTCTCTACCATCAATAAAATAACCCAAAGAAAGTTGTGATATAACACCTTCCGAAATCAAATTTGTTCTATTCAATTCTTGATACTTTTTTTCAGTTCTATTTT
>CBFGYQ010000340.1:0-2709 GCA_965652995.1 uncultured bacterium | reverse complement strand
TCCATATTTATCTTCTTTTACAAACATAGCTTATTTAATAACTTCGCTTTTCCGAAAGAATGCTGTACGCGATCGTAGATATTGAAACCACAGGTGGTCATGCCAATGCAAATGGCATTACTGAGATCGCTATTGCTATACATGATGGGGAGCAGATTCTTCATTTCTATGAAACACTCGTAAATCCGGGTACTCCGATACCTTATTTTATACAAAGGCTTACAGGCATTACCAACGAGATGGTTGCAACCGCTCCATCATTCAAAGAAGTGGCAGCACAAATACACCAGCTACTGCATGATAAAATATTCGTAGCGCATAACGTGAACTTTGATTATTCTTTTGTAAAACTCCATCTTTCTGATGCCGGTTATGATTGGAATGTGAAAAAGCTATGCACGGTTCGATTAGCCAGAAAAATTCTTCCCGGGATGAACAGCTATAGTCTGGGCAAACTTTGTCATCAATTGCAGATCAATCATCAAAACCGACACCGAGCCGGAGGTGATACAATGGCTACCTCTTCCTTGTTTTCGTTGTTGGTGAAAAATGACATAACCGGTGAAATTGTGAAAATGCTGAAGGGAAAAAATAGAGAACAATATTTACCGCCTCATGTTCCTGTGCAACAAGTAGATAATTTACCAATGACACCCGGTGTGTATTATTTCTATGATAGAATTGGGAAGGTCATTTATGTAGGCAAAGCGAAGAACATTTCTAAGAGAGTAAAAACGCATTTTTCGAACAACAAACCCAATAAACAAAAGCAGGATTTTCTAAGAGAGATCAACAGAATAAGTTATAAAGAATGTGCTACAGAATTGATGGCGCATATCTTGGAAAGTGTGGAGATACGCAAACTGTTTCCAAAATATAACAGGAGCCAGCGAGGGTATTTAGCAAGGTTTGGTCTGTATGTATATGAAGATCGTGACGGTTATCTAAGATTAACTATTGAGAAGAATAAGTCAATTCATAAACCTGTTTTTTCATTCAATACCATTAATGAAGGACATCAACGCCTGCGTGAATTAGTGGATGAGTATGAGTTGTGTCCACGTCTTTGTAACATGGTGAAATCGCATGACTGTATTGAGCATATCGAAAATGATTTTTGTAAAGGAAATTGTTTAGAGGACGTTACTGCGTATAATGAAAAAGTGAATAATGCTTTGCAATGGTTGGAAAAACATCTTCCTACTTTCGCTTTTGTAGATAAAGGTTCGAGCATCGACAACAAAAGCTGTATACTGATACGCAAAGGAAATATTTATGGTATGGGCTGTATTGAAAATGATATTGATTTGCAAAATGCAGAAATATTAGAGCAACATTTAGAGCCCTTACAAGACAATGATTTTATCCGCAATCTAGTCTATCGTCATGCCGCACAATATCCGGAGAAGTGTTACAGATTTGCTTAGTAGATCACCTACTTTTTTCTTGACAAAAAAGTAGGCAAAAAGCCAGTCGTAATCAATCACGGGGTGATTACGACAATTCATCAATTAGGCAGTGTATTACTGTACTGCCCAACTTCATCTCATTGAGATGTGTGTTTATACAAGCTAATTTTTAGGAGAAATAAATCGAGCTATAGTTTTCACAATTTCTGATGCATGTTCGCCATACATCATGGTATGGTGGTTTCCGTCTACAGCTATGTACTTACAGTCTTTCATCATAGCAGCTGTTTCCTTCGCTTTGAAGTCGGGCAATAAAGGCTCTCCTAAAGTATAAAAGTCCAGCGCATTGATGAGGATCGCTGGTTGTGTTATTTTTGGCATTATTGTATCCCATGCTTCGTTTCCCACACCTACAGCACATTGTATAATGTTGGCTAGATTTGATCGCGGTGTTACACCTCCTTCATCTGTATCCATCACATCTGCTTTGTAGTAGCTCAACATATCATCTGTCCATAGAGTCATAAAAGGCGCAGACTTGATAGTATCTATATAATCTATCCAGCTTGCAAATTTTTTATCCAATCGACTGAAAGTAGGCGTGAGCATTTCCAACGAATTTTCATTCATCTCTGCGGCAGCATCCAGTATCACCAGTTGCTCCACTCTTTCAGGATAGTTGGCTGCTAAATAGCAACTAAGCAAGCCACCGAAAGAATGTCCTACAAACAACGCTTTTTCTATTTCTAAATGATCTAGCAAGCCCAAAATATCCTGTGCATGTTCTTCCATTTCATAACCGAAGGCAGGCTGACTACTCAATCCACGACCACGAAGATCGGGTGCTATTATGCGATAATTTTCGTTCAGTCCTTTTGCCACCAAACCATCAAAAGTATGGGCATTGGCAGTGATACCGTGCAAACAAACTAGTGTCTTTCCGTTGTTAGGATATTCTATATAGTGTAGCGAAATGTTGTTGGTGTCAATGGTGTGATCGGTGTATGGAGTCATAATTATTTTATGATAAATGTGCAATCGAATTTACGGGATTGTTGAGCTTGTTTTATGAATTATAGTTATTTTCGGAAGGACTAAATGTAAATTCTACAAATGAAAACAAATAAATTATGCATCCTGTTGTTTCTTCTTTTTGCTATTAGTTCTTGTAATAAAAATGATGTGACGCCGGTACAAAACGCACCGCAAACAGTTGATGAAGCAAAAACATATTTCCCTCTCGTAAATGCCGTTGTTTGGAATGATAACTTAGAATTGGCGGCATACAACCATAGCAAGG
>CBFGYQ010000339.1:0-2720 GCA_965652995.1 uncultured bacterium | reverse complement strand
CAAAGCAATAAAGTAAAATACATCGCACCATTTGTTCATCTTATTCACGCGGTAGATAGTTTCAAGTTGTTACAAGAGATCAATAAACAAGCTGCAAAAAACAACCGTGTGATAGATGTGTTGTTACAAATGTACATTGCACAAGAAGAAACGAAGTTTGGGATGGACAGTCATGAAATATTGACTTTGCTGGAATACTACGAAGCACAAAAAGCACAACTTCAAAATGTGCGTATCTGCGGATTGATGGGGATGGCTAGCTTTACAGATAATAAACAACAGTTGCGAAAGGAATTTCAACAATTGAAAAACTCCTTTGAAAATCTGAAACGAAGTAATTTTTTGTTTCAGGAACAATTCAAAATTTTATCCATCGGTATGAGTAGCGATTACAAAATTGCGATAGAGGAGGGGAGTACGATAGTGCGTATCGGGAGTTTATTGTTTGGTACAAGATGATTTACACTTCTTATTGATCATCAGGTAGGCTGTATGCATTGTTTTCTTCATCTTCCTCACCTATCTCTTCATTATCATCGTCGAGTTCTTCACCTGGTATGTCAAGATCTTTTCCGTTTTGGGTTGTTTCCTCATTAAGTTCGTCACCGTCTTCATCTCTGTCATCTACACGCGCACGACGGATATCATCATTGTCCGGTGTGTCCATGCTTTCAGAACGCTCCAACGCTTCGCGTTCTTCATCGCTTACGTTAGATTCTTCATCGTCCAAATCGGGATCATTGTCACCCGCTTTTGCGTCATCCAAATCAGTATAGCCCATACGTAGCTCTTTGTAGGTTTCGGTTTTATCACCCTTCTCCAAACGTTCGCTGCTGTAAGGTTCGTCGTCGTCGCCAAAAATTCCCATGCCTTCTTCTCCGGCAGAAGCAATGGTGGTGTCGGCCATTTCCTTCAAGTTGGGAGGATGCACAAACTCTTGCCCCGGAATATCCTTTACTTCGGGAAGGTCGAATGTTGCTTCCTCCGGCAATAGATGCTTTTTATCATTTTCCGAATCTGAAAACTGTAAATCCATTTCTTCCTTTTTCATAACCGAAAGTTTTTACACAAACAAGTAATAAAAAAGGTGCCAGTGAACTTTTAATCTATAATTATTGACCAAACGTCAATAAATTATTATCAGGGTCAAGCATAGAAAATTCTTTCTGTCCCCAAGGTTTGGTTTCAAGATGCCCATTAGGATGAATGGCTAATTGCCTGTCCTGCATTTCCTGATAAAGTTGTAGGATGTTATCTGTGCGGATATAGACCTGTCCGTAATTTTCTTTAGGGTCAAGTTCGGGGAAAAGGAAAAAATGAATTTGAATGTTGTCGCGCTCCATCATCAGATAATCATCATACTCTCCACCAAATTGTTGAAAACCTAATTGAGTGTAATAGGCTTTGGTAGCGGCTTTGTTGTGCATGGGTAGCTTTGGGTGGATGGTGGTGAGCATTATTTTTTATTTGCTTTGAAACCAATAGGGTTTCGTGGTGAAGATTTACTTTTTTCACTCATGATTTCTTTAATCAATTCAAATATGGTTTCAATTTCGCCATCATGCATCTTGATATCGAAACCTAAGTTGATTATTTTCTTATCCAATTGTTCCAATTTCGTGAGTATTTCTTGATTGGATAAAAGCACTTCACGAAGTTTTGCGTAAACCCGCATGATTTTAATATTGACCTGTATTGCAGTTGCACTGTTCAACACGCTTGACAACATCAATACGCCATGTTCAGTAAAGGCATTGGGCAATTTTCTTCTTCCTCCCCAACTTGAAGTCGCATTTTGCGACTTCAAGATTTCAAATTCTTCTTTGGTCAATGTAAACATGAAATCTTCAGGAAACCGTTCAATATTGCGCTTCACTTGTTCGTTGAGACGTTTTGTTTCCACGCCATACATTTCTGCAAGGTCTTCATCCAGCATCACTTTCAATCCACGTACTAAGTAGATTTTACTAATAACGAGGTTGTCAGAAACTTCAATTTGTTTGGTAGTTTTTGCCATATCAAAAACTTAGCGTTTGAAATTTACAAAACATGATTGAAACTAAAGGCTTTGGTAGCGGCTTTGCTGCGCGTGGGTAGTTTGGGGTGGATGGTGGTGAGCATTTAATTATTATTTGACAATTAGATTTGAATGCTTAAGCCAGTACTCCACATTTTTGTTTTTAGTATCGCTAAATAATTTAAATGAAACAAAACCCACATTTCTAGCAATCTTATAGTTGTTTATTGGGTCGGGGTGTAAGTCAGGGTGATAAGCAGTTGTTGTCCAGCTGACAACGTTGCTGAAAACTTTATTTTTTATGGCTAAGCTTGGGAGAAATATTAAGGTATCTTTCGAGTTTGCATCGAATTTATTATCTGATTTGTCATAATGGAAGTAGCAGGAAAAGTTCATACCTGTAAATTTTCCTCTATTGTAGTATTGGTCTCCTTGAACAGTAGAGCGCATTTTCACTTTCAATGTGTCTTTCGTTCTATTTGAAATTAAGTTGTATTCAATAGTTTCATAATAATCTCCATCACATTCTCTTTCTGTATAGGAAAATCTTAATTCTGCTACCCTATCTGCCAAAAACAACGTGTCATAATCTGTCGTGTCTTCAATGTTTTCATAAACCCAATAACTTCCCGGTAAAAAATTGCCAAAGTAATCTCTTGATGTCTGGGTAAAATAAAATGTGCGCTCCTTTGTGCATCTACAA
>CBFGYQ010000338.1:0-2734 GCA_965652995.1 uncultured bacterium | reverse complement strand
GGTGGTTTTGGAGGGGGAAGTTTTGGTGGCGGCGGTGCTAGTGGGAGTTGGTAGAGAGAATAGATTGAATAAAAAAACCTCGAAAACTAATCATCTTCGAGGTTTGTTATTTAGAACAATGTCGATTAATCTTCCTGCAAAAACGGATAGCGATAATCAGTGGGTGACACCAATGTTTCTTTCACTGTTCTTGCACTCAACCAACGATAAAGATTTAATTGAGAACCCGCTTTATCATTTGTACCGGATGCACGCGCACCGCCAAATGGTTGCTGACCCACAACGGCCCCGGTTGGTTTATCATTAATGTAAAAATTACCTGCTGCATTCACGAGCTTCTTCGTCATTAGTTCTACAGCGTAGCGGTCTTGAGAGAAGATAGCACCTGTCAATGCATAAGGAGAAGTAGCGTCTACCACATCAAGAGTCGCTTCCCATTTTTCAGCATTATAAACATAAATAGTCAAAACAGGACCGAACAACTCTTCGCACATCGTTACATATTTTGAGTCGGTCGTTTCGATGATGGTAGGCTCAATGAACCAACCGTTCTTCTTATCGCAAGTGCCACCGCAAATAATGCTGGCTTTCCCTTTGCTGTTCTTTACGCCATCAATATATTTCTTCAGACTGTTAAATGATTTTTCATCTATCACTGCATTTACGAAATTGCTAAAATCATCTACCACACCCATTTTCATCGTTCTCACTTCTTTGATCAATTTCTCTTTTATCTCTTTCGCCAAATTAGATGGAAGATACGCACGCGAAGCAGCCGAACATTTTTGTCCCTGATATTCAAAAGCACCTCGAGCCAAACCAGTCACTACAGCATCAACATCAGCACTTGGATGAACGAACACGAAATCTTTACCACCCGTTTCACCCACTATACGCGGATAGGTTTTATATTTTGAAATATTGTTGCCAATGCTCTTCCACATGTCTTGAAACACACCTGTAGAACCTGTAAAATGGACACCTGCAAAATCAGGATGCGCAAAACTCATTTCACCGATCACCGGACCGGGAGCATAAACCAAATTGATAACGCCTGCCGGAAGACCTGCTTCTATCAAGATCTCCATGAAAACACTCGCAGAATAGATTTGAGTATTTGCAGGTTTCCAAACTACCACATTACCACACATAGCAGCTGATGTAGGAAGATTGCCACCAATCGCAGAGAAATTAAAAGGCGTAACAGCCAACACAAAACCTTCTAACGGACGATACTCCATACGGTTGTGAACACCAGCCGGAGAGATGGGTTGTTGTTTATAAATTTCAGTAAGATAATGCACATTGAAACGTAAAAAATCGATCAATTCGCAAGCGCTGTCTATCTCTGCCTGGTAAGCATTTTTGCTTTGTCCTAGCATTGTAGCCGCATTCATTCTCCAACGATATTTTGTTGCTAATAAATCTGCTGCTTTTAAGAAAATACCTGCGCGATGTTCCCAAGGCATTTCAGCCCATTCGGTACGGGCTGCCAATGCCGCATCAATTGCTTTCTTCACATGCGTTTTATCTCCTGCAGAAAAATGACCTAACAAATGTTTTGTCTCATGCGGTGGGCGAATTTCTTTTTTGTCTTTTGTACGAACTTCTTTACCGTTGATGTACATAGGTATATCGCGAGTTTTAGCCTTCATTTCGGCAAGAGCTTTTTGGAGAGAAGCGCGTTCGGGAGAGCCAGCGGCATAATTCAAAACCGGTTCGTTGGTAGGTGCTGCAAATTGGAAATAAGCGTTGTGCATATAATTATTGTATAATTTTTGAAAAGTGCAGCAAATGTACGGAATAGAATTGCATCCTATTTTAACCAATCTATACAAAACTGTACACTGTCAAACAAGTATTCTCTGATGAATGGTGCTATCGCCACTGAAGCTTAATAGCAGCAACAATGCTTGGGCAATAAAAAATCATTTCAACCCCTTACTCGCCATCACTTTGTTCAACCATTTCAACATGGCAAACATAATGAGCGTGGCCAAAAGCAACAAACCAAAATTCACCCAAAAGAAATTGGCTTTGTGGTCGTAAGTATCCCAAAGACTGGCGAGTACACCGGAAAGTTTGTTGCCGATTGAAGTGGCTAAAAACCAGCCGCCCATCATCAAAGAAGTAATACGCACCGGACTTAGTTTTGATACAAGAGACAAGCCCATAGGGCTTAATAACAATTCACCGATTGTAACGACACCATAAGTGGCGATAAGCCAAAGTACCGTTCCTTTTTCCGTTCCGTTTTTTGTAGCATACACCGCCGCTACCATCACCAAGCAACTCAATGCTGACACCAATAAACCAAATGCAATTTTTGTAGGTGTACGCGGTTCTTTATCTTTTCTTTTTAGGAAGGAAAAAAATGCAACGATAAGTGGTGTCAGCAAGATCACCCAACCGGGATTGATGGATTGGCTCAAGTTAGTTGACCATAAACTCACAGTGCTTCCTTCCGCAGGTTTTTTTGCTTCATTTACATTTTTAAAATAAACAGGATAGTTGACCTCTTTCTGTACTTCGTCACCTACTTTCTGCAAACGAAATTGATCATCATACACCGCTACCGAATCTTTTTTATAAACCACTTCTCTCGCTTGTTTCAAGCCAACAAACACATCTTCTGTTGTTCCGGTTACTTGTCTATCCGTATATCTATCAGCCCATGTGTTGAGTGCAGAACCGTTTTGCTTGAACACCGCCCAGAACAAAATAACCGCTGCGA
>CBFGYQ010000337.1:0-2736 GCA_965652995.1 uncultured bacterium | reverse complement strand
CCGTATCGGTGCACATGTAAACGAAGGAGATATTTTGATCGGTAAGATCACTCCAAAAGGGGAAACAGATCCTACTCCTGAAGAAAAACTACTTCGCGCCATCTTCGGTGACAAAGCCGGTGATGCGAAAGATGCTTCTTTGAAAGCTCCATCTGGCACTGAAGGTATCGTAATCCATAAAGAACTTTTCCAACGTGCTAAAAAAGATAAGAATGCAAAAGTGCGTGAGAAAACACAATTAGAGAAGATCGAAAAAGTACATGATAAGAACCTTGAAGATTTGAAGAGTTTGTTGATGGAGAAATTGAATGTATTGTTGAAAGACAAAACATCTCAAGGTATCTCTAACAACTTCGGTGAACCAGTTATCAGCAAAGGCGGCAAGTTCAATAGCAAAACTTTAGGTTCTATTGATTATGCAAACGTAAATCCTCTTGGTTGGACAGGTGATGAAGGAACGGATGAGCAAATCAACCAATTACTACACAATTACAACATCAAATTCAACGAAGAACTTGGTCGTTACAAACGTGAGAAATTCAACTTATCAATAGGTGATGAATTGCCTGCTGGTGTGTTGAAATTGGCTAAAGTTTACTTGGCTTCTAAACGTAAGTTGAAAGTAGGTGATAAGATGGCGGGACGTCACGGTAACAAAGGTATTGTAGCCCGTATCGTTCGTGCAGAAGATATGCCGTTCTTAGAAGATGGAACTCCGGTTGATATCGTATTGAATCCACTGGGTGTACCTTCTCGTATGAATCTTGGACAGATTTATGAAACTGTTCTTGGATGGGCTGGTGAGAAAATGGGAATGAAGTTCGCTACGCCAATCTTCGACGGTGCTTCAGTAGAAGAAATTGGAGACTTGATAGACCAAGCGGGTTTACCAGAATTCGGTCATACTTATTTGTATGATGGAGAAACTGGAGAACGCTTCCACCAAAAAGCAACTGTGGGTATCATTTACATGATTAAGCTACACCACATGGTTGACGATAAAATGCACGCGCGTTCTATCGGACCATACTCACTTATTACACAACAACCATTGGGTGGTAAAGCACAATTCGGTGGTCAGCGTTTTGGTGAGATGGAGGTTTGGGCATTGGAAGCTTATGGTGCATCCAACATTCTTCAAGAGTTATTGACGTTGAAATCAGATGATATCATCGGTCGTGCGAAAACCTACGAATCTATCGTGAAAGGTGATAACGTACCGAAAGCCGGTATTCCTGAATCGTTCAATGTATTGGTGAATGAATTGAGAGGATTAGGATTAGAATTGAAATTTGAATAAGGTTTCACGCAAAGAGCACAAGAATACTAAGCAAACAAAGACTTTGTATTCTTTGCCTCCGTTGTGAACGTTGTGTGAAACAAATACTACAATATTTAAAAACACTTATTTTTTGCCATGGCAATAAAAAAAGAAAATCGCCCAAAACCGGGTTTTGAAAAAATCACCATCAGCCTTGCTTCTCCGGATGGCATTCTTGACCGTTCGTATGGTGAAGTGTTGAAGCCTGAAACGATCAACTACCGTACTTATAAGCCGGAGCGTGATGGTCTATTCTGCGAAAAAATATTCGGACCTGTGAAGGATTACGAATGTTATTGCGGTAAGTACAAACGTATCCGCTATAAAGGTATCGTGTGTGACCGCTGTGGTGTCGAAGTAACAGAAAAGAAAGTTCGTCGTGAGCGTATGGGACACATCAAATTGGTTGTTCCAATCGTGCATATTTGGTATTTCAAATCATTGCCGAATAAGATCGGTTATTTACTAGGTTCTTCTTCTAAAAAATTGGAAAGCATCGTTTATTACGAACGTTATGTAGTAGTGCAAGCCGGTGAAGCAGAAGATTTGATCCGTCAAAAATTGAACCTGAAAGATTCTGAGAAAACAGAATTGCAACTAATTTCAGAAGATGAGTATTTGGAAGTTTTGGAAACCATTTCTAAAGAAAACCAATACTTGCCAGATGATGATCCGAATAAATTCATCGCGAAGATGGGTGCCGAAGCGGTTCATGCTATGTTGAGCAGAATCAATCTCGACCAACTATCTTATGACCTTCGTAGTGCAGCCGCCAACGAAACTTCTCAACAACGTAAACAAGAAGCCCTAAAGCGCTTGAACGTTGTAGAAGCTTTCCGTGATGCGAATACACGCGTTGAAAATAAAATGGAATGGATGGTGATGCAATACATTCCGGTTATTCCACCGGAATTGCGCCCTTTAGTTCCTTTGGATGGTGGTCGTTTTGCATCTTCGGATTTGAACGATCTATACCGCCGTGTGATCATCCGTAACAATCGTTTGAAACGTTTAATCGAGATCAAAGCACCGGAAGTAATCTTAAGAAATGAGAAAAGAATGCTTCAAGAAGCAGTTGACTCATTGTTTGATAACTCACGGAAATCCAATGCAGTAAAAGCAGAAGGCGGTCGCGCTTTAAAATCTCTTTCCGATGTATTGAAAGGTAAACAAGGTCGTTTCCGTCAAAATCTTTTGGGTAAACGTGTGGACTATTCCGGTCGTTCGGTTATCGTGGTAGGACCAGAAATGAAACTACACGAATGTGGTCTTCCAAAAGATATGGCTGCGGAATTATTCAAGCCATTCATCATCCGTAAATTAATAGAAAGAGGTATTGTAAAAACAGTAAAATCTGCTAAGAAATTAGTAGAAAGAAAAGAGGCTTTCCAATTTTTTAGAAGAAGAACCTAGTA
>CBFGYQ010000336.1:0-2739 GCA_965652995.1 uncultured bacterium | reverse complement strand
ATGATCTGGTTTTTGAAAATTCACTTCACGACTTTCCACAAAAAATCCTCTACACAAGAGTGAATGATACAACCTTGACAGCAAAAATAACAGGTACACAAAACGGGAAAGTTAGAACGGAAGAATTCAATCTTGTTAAGCAGCAATGAAAGCAACGCCCGTTAGTATTTTCTGGTTTCGCAGAGATTTACGATTGCACGATAATGCAGGATTATTTTATGCTTTGAAACATGAATATCCGGTACAGCCCATCTTTATTTTCGATACAGAGATATTGGATGAATTGGAAGATAAAGAAGATAAACGTGTGCTATTTATTCATGAAACACATGAGAATATACAAAAAGAATTATTGAAGATTGGTGCAACATTGGATGTCAGAAAAGGAAAGCCTGTTACAGTTTTCAAGAGATTAATAAATGACTACAATGTCAAAGATGTTTTTTTCAATCACGATTATGAGCCTTATGCAAGAGAAAGAGATAAACAGATTTATGAATTATTGAAAGAAAAAAATATTGCCATTCATCACTACAAAGACCAAGTAATTTTTGAGAAGAGCGAAGTGCTAAAAGCTGACAATACACCTTACACAGTTTACACACCGTACTCCAACAAATGGAAATCGTTGCTCAACGATTTTTATCTGAAATCATATCCTACAGAAAAGCATTTCAAAAACTTCTTTCAACAAAAAGAGGTCAAACTTCCTTCTATTAAAGAAATCGGTTTTAAAGAACTAAGTATAAAATTCTCTTCTCCAAAATTCAAGGAAGATTTAATAAAACAGTACGATGAAACCCGCGACATTCCTGGATTAGACGCCACTTCGCATTTGGGTGTTCATTTACGTTTTGGTACTGTAAGCATTCGTGAACTAGCAAGATTTGCAAAACAGACCAATACAACTTTTTTAAATGAATTGATTTGGCGTGAGTTTTTTCAAATGATTTTATGGCATTTTCCAGATAGTGTCCATCAGTCTTTCAAAAAGCAATACGACAACATTAAATGGCGTAACAACGAAAAAGAATTTGAAGCATGGTGCGAAGGAAAAACCGGCTATCCATTCGTGGATGCAGGAATGCGACAACTGAATAAAACAGGCTTTATGCATAATCGTGTGCGCATGATTGTCGCTTCATTTCTCTGCAAGCATTTGTTGATTGATTGGCGATGGGGTGAAGCTTATTTTGCTAAGAAATTATTGGACTATGAATTGGCATCAAACGTCGGCAACTGGCAATGGGCAGCAGGAAGTGGTTGTGATGCTGCTCCCTACTTCAGAGTTTTCAACCCTACACTTCAAACAAAGAAATTTGACCCACAAATAAAGTATGTAAAGCAGTGGGTTCAGGAATTTGGAACAGAGGAATATCCTGAACCTATTGTAGAACATGAGTATGCAAGAAAGCGAGCTTTAGAGGTATATGCAAATGCTGTGAGTCAACAATGATTTTTTCTTTGAGGTCAGAAGCATATAATACCAACCGCCACCACATCTCCGTTATTAATGTATCTTTCGGTTGATTAATTATCCCGGAGGCTTTCATGCTACCGGATTGGTTACTACTATGATGCTTGATTTGCAGAGTTTATACCGAGCGCAGTCGAGATATTCCCTGCCCGATTTTGTCATTCAGGTGGGTGTTCATCTACATTTCGCTTTTGTACAATTATTACCTAATGTAATGAGAACATTTTTGTTCTTGTTTTTCTTAGTCATCATCTCACCAAATTTCGTTTCCGCACAAAGCAACCCATCACCTACCCTATCTAATCTACGTTACAAAACCATCAGTACACAAACAGATTCTGTACAGTTAGATTCTTTTTCCATTGCTGCCAATTCTTTGTTTATTGATGATGTTTCCGATTCCATGTATAGTTTTTATCCGAATCGATCTCTGCTAGTTTGGAAACAAAAACCCATAAACGATTCTGTACACATTCGTTATCGCGTGCTGCCACTTTCTTTTAATCAACGCTACGCACACAAGTCGCGCTCAAGCATTGATTCCAATATCATTTCTTACATATACAGTAGAAATCAAAATACAGCAAATGACTTTACAGACAATAATAAACTTGATTACAACGGTAGTTATGGTCGCAGCATTTCTCTAGGCAATAATCAGGATGTAGTTCTCAATTCCAGTTTCAATCTTCAAGCAAATGGTTATATTCTTGACAGCATAAAATTAGAAGCGGCCATTACCGACAATACGGTTCCGTTTCAACCCGAAGGAAATACGCAACGATTGCAAGAGTTTGATCAGGTCCTTATTCGCCTCAGCAAGAACAGACATTTGTTGCAGATCGGCGATTATAACCTGGAAAGCCCGCCCACATATTTCCTTCGCTATTTCAAACGCGTGCAAGGACTTTATTATCAAACTGCTTTCAATATCAATAAGAATACTACCAACAGTTTAGGATTGAGTGGGTCTGTCGCCAAGGGACAATTTGCCAGAAATATCTTCCAGGGAGGTGAAGGTAATCAGGGACCTTATAAACTTACGGGAAACAATGGTGAACAATTTTTCATTGTGCTGGCAGGAACCGAAAAAGTATATGTAGATAACATACCTGTAGAACGTGGTGAGAATGCTGATTACATCATCAATTACAATACTGCTGAAGTCACTTTCATGCCAAGAAAAATGATTACGAAAGATTCACGCATACAAGTCGAGTTCGAATATCAAGACCGCAATTATCTTAACTCTCTCATCTATG
>CBFGYQ010000335.1:0-2751 GCA_965652995.1 uncultured bacterium | reverse complement strand
GGGTAAATAGTTGATTGGTTGAATAGTGATTAGGAACGTTGAGAGTAGATATAGTGTAACATTGAGCGTGGTCGAAGTGTGATGAGGTAAGTGGTTCACGCTAAGACGCAAAGGAGCAAAGACGCAATGAGTTTTTTACTCGCGTCATTGCGAGGAGGAACGACGAAGCAATCTCGAGAAATGAGAACATATATTATAATAGCATTAGCTGTTTTTTCAGCGTTGAATAGCAGCGCACAAAGCACTGATAAAGTGCCTTGTGAGTACTGTTCTTGTGAATTATATGATGCTTCAAAAGCTTGGTTGAAAGATACATTTGCAACTAAAGGATTAAGGTCAAAAATATCTCGAAGACTTACAGGATGCAGATTGGATGGTTTTACAAAAGATTACTTATTATCAAAGTTTGGTAACCCAATTAGAGATGAAGAAAGTAAGGAATATTTAATCGTATCATATAGAATAATGGATTGGGGTGAGGGTGTTGCACAAGATGAAATAAGGTTTTGGTTTAGGAAATTAGATAATAAAATAGTGAGAATTGGACATGTATGCATTCCATGAGATTGCTTCGTTCCTCGCAATGACGTGAGTGGTGCTGTGAAACAAAGTCAATCGTTGTTTTCGTTGTATTTTTTGCGAACGTTGTGTGAAACCTGCTGAATAGAAAAACGAACGTACAAGAGTGCGACGCAACGATGCTTAATAGTAGCAACCAGGCTAAGGGCAAAAAAACTAATAGGTTAATAGGTTAATAAGTTTTACACAAACATCAAAATCACGAATAAACAAAACCATACATCAATCTAAAAATCAGTAGTACTACGTTATAAAACACAAAACATAAATCGTAATTTCATACAATCAAAATTCATAATCTTTTTAAAAACCAAAAACAATGAACGATAACTACGGAATAGGCGGTAATGAGGTGAAAACCGATGCCAGCGAAGCGTTTGCAGACATCCCTCAGAACAGAACCTTAATGGCTGAAAAGCTAACGAAAGATGCACCTGTAAAGCCGCAAATTGTACATGGTTTGCAAACCATCACACAAGTTTTTGAAAATTACAAGCCTACAGTAGATGTGGAGTTTGAAGATGCAGATGGACAATCGAAAAAAGAAACACTGCATTTCGGCGGTTTAGAAGATTTTGGTGTGAAAGGCATTACCGAGCAAAGCGAATTCTTAAAAGATAACGCTACGCAAAAAGATGAATATCTGAAGATCATCAAACAATTGAAATCAAACAAGATTTTGAAATCTGCATTGGCTGATGCTGATGCAAAAACCGCTTTGCTGGATGCGATCAACGGCATGATCAGCGAACTAAAGAATAATAAATAACCCATAAAATAGTGCGTTATGTCTTTTCAAGCAAGATTGGTTTTAGGTAATAATGAATACAATGTTTTGGATTGTGAATTTGATATTTCTCAACCAACCGGCAGACATAATTTACCCAACCATCATACAGAAGTAGGACTTATTAGTCTAGTAGTAGAAAGCAGTAGTAGAAATGAATTGTGGGAATGGGGAATGTCTAATGCCATGAAAAAAAGTGGAAGTATCGTTTTCTATCGTAGAGATGCAGTTTCCTCTTTAAAAACACTTGAATTTCAACATGCTTTCTGTATCCGTTATAAAGAAATCTTCAACTCGCAAGGTAGTATTCCCATGCGTATTTATCTTACGCTGTCTCCATTCTTGATAGCGATGCAGGGACTGGAGATCACACAGCCTTGGGCAGGTTTTACAGCTACCGCTACCAGTTCTGATTCATCAACTACAAGTTCTCCGCAAAATACGGATAGCTCCGAAAGTGATGATAGCAATGAAAGTAACGACACTGCATCTAGCGATGCTCCTGATGAAGAGGTTGATAATTCACCCGCACCAAGCACAGAAACAGAAACACCTACTGCAACTACTGATGCTGCGTCAACGGCTGAAAGGGTAGATGAAGAACGTGAATCTGCTGAGGAAAAAGCAGAAGAAGTAAAAGAGAAAGTTGAAGACTATAGAAAAGAAGCAGAATACAGAGAAGAACAAATTAAAGAGGATTTAAAACTATCTGAAGAAGACACTGAAGACATTCCTAGTTTCAGACCATAATAAACGAAAAACAAATTTACTCACAACATAAACAGCCATATTATGAGCGAACAATTAGAACAAAGCACCAATGACCAGGTACAACAGCAGGAAAGACCCGCAGCGCAGGAGATTAAAAATCCGCTTGAGCATTTAAAAACGAGTTCTGAAAAGCTAGCCAAATTCGGAGGATTTGATCTTATTGAATCAACTATTGAAGGCACGCAAAATCTCAACCCTGAGCGTAAAGCACGCAGAAATATCTTCCTTACAGAAAGCCAAAAGAAAAATGAACGGGAAACATTGATGAAGGCATTACAGCTTTGGGCGAATGTTTTGGGTTCTGGTAGCGAGATAACTGATATGGTGAATTTGTGTGAAGAAAAAGCAGCTCAAAGTGAAAAAGTCTTGCAGCAAAATTTGGCAAGAGCTATTGATGAAACAAAAGATCTGGAACGCTCGTATCGCAATGTGGCGTTGTTTTTCAAGAATACGGAGTCGGATAAATTGAAGAACGTTTCGTTTATCAACTGTGAGCTGGATCAAATGAAAGATTTGGACAATACGCGTTTTATAGATACCGTGAATGAAGAGTTAAAGATGAATTTTGATCGTCTAGATCTTCGTAATAATTACAGCATTTTGGTAATGCCAGG
>CBFGYQ010000334.1:0-2766 GCA_965652995.1 uncultured bacterium | reverse complement strand
CTACAAAACGCAATCTTCCACTTTCAAAATCATGATAGCCACGAAGGATAAGACCAATACAAGTAGAGTACATCGGATTCATTAATGCCTCTGCATGTCCACCTGCAAGGTGTTCGTTAGGATAACCCAAACGTGCACCAAGACCCGTTACATATTCGGTAAGCTGTATAATGTTTTGCAATTGTGCACCACCACCGGTAAGAATGATACCACCATACAAACGTTTATCTAAATCAATTTGCTTCAAGTGATACACCACATAGTCGAGTATCTCTTGCATACGTGCTTGTATGATGTGCGAAAGATTTTTTACAGAAATTTCTTTCGGAGGCAAGCCACGCAAACCAGGAATAGTGATATAGGCATTGTTATTCGCTTCATCAGCCAATGCAGTACCAAACTGAACTTTCATCTGTTCTGCTTGCGCACGCAATACACCCAAACCATTGCGTATATCATTCGTGATGTTGACACCGGCGTAAGGAATCACGGCAGTATGTTTCAATATACCATCGTAGAACACAGCCATGTCTGTAGTACCACCTCCAATATCTACAATCGCTACACCAGCTTCGAGGTCTTCATCATTCATTACCGCAGCAGCAGAAGCCAAGGGTTGTAATACTAAGTCGCGTGTTATCAATCCTGATTTATCTACACAACGTTTGATATTGCGAATGGCATTTCTATCACCTGTGATGATGTGGAAATTCGCGCCGATCTTCACACCACTCATGCCAACAGGATCAATTACATAAGATGTATTATCTACAGAATAGTCTTGCGGAATGATGTCAATGATCTGATCACCGGCAGGGATATAAGTTTTGTATTGGTCGCGGATGAGTTGATTGATATCTTCTTTGTTTATCTCGCCGTCTGTGTTTGCACGCACACGATCGCCACGTGTCTGTAAGCTCTTGATGTGCTGACCGGCAATACCTACATACATTTCTTTAAGGTCAAGATGCGGATTGGATTGTGCACATTTCTCGATCGCTTGCTGAATGGACTTGATACATTGCTCTATGTTCATCACCACCCCGTGGCTCACACCGGCAGACTCAGCTTTCCCAAAACCGAGTATCTCCAGCTTGCCAAATTCATTCTTGCGACCTGCAATGGCAACCACTTTTGTAGTACCGATGTCAAGACCGACGATGATAGGTTGTTCTTTCTTAGACATATTGTGTAGTTGTTAGTGTTAGTAATCGTTTTAGTTCAAAATATATTTTGGTTGTTTTTCTTCTTGTTTCTTTTCGTTTGTAGTAGTCTTTGGTTTTTCCTGATTGTCTTTATTTGTTGTTGTTGCTTTTGGTTTTGTCTCTTGTGGTTTTGCTTCTGTTTTCGGCTTCGTTGTTGTTGTTGCAACATGCTTTTCAGTAGCAGCTGCTTTGGGTTTCACGGTTGTTGCTTTACTAACAGTTGACGAAACAGAAGAGGGTTTAGAGGTACTGCTTATTGTTTTCGGTGACGGAGCTTTAGGGACCGTAACTGATGGCGAAGCGGTTGGTTTTGTTGAAGTGGTTTTGATTGTATTAGTTGTATTGTTATTCCCAAGCGGGATTACAGTTGTTGTATTGTTAGTGGAACTTAAAGATGGTTTAGGCTCATCTGTATTGCTTCCCGCCGGTTTGTAAGCTGCTGCCATTGCCTCTGTCATTTTCAAACTGGCTTCGCTAGGAGGCTCATCACCCATAATGGTCTTTACCCAATCCATGTTGCTGATGAAACCTTTCGCCGGCATCTTCCAAGCAAGAGCAGGAGAAGCAACTATCTGATCGTCAAATCTGGCATCGAGTAGTTGATACTTATCCCAGCCTATTTTGTTTAAAATGTTTTTATAGAATCCAAAAAGGTTTTCAAGTTTTCTTTTGGCAAGCGAGGTATCGCCAAACAATATTTTATGTGTTCCCAACACCGGATACATTTCGAATTCCATATCAGGTGTCATGCTTATTTGTTCTATCTGTGCATTCCAAAAACTGTCTTTCTCAACCGTCTTTACCAGCTTAATAATTTTTGCTCTTGCAGATTGATTCAAGCTATCGTTATTGTACCAAGGAACATTTGTAACGACAGTAGTGTAGTAGGTAAATTTATCTGACACAGGAAGTATCTGTAATGATTTATTCAAATAATAACTTTGTCCGTTCTCAAAGAAAATTCGTGCCTCAGGTTTGTGTTGCGTAGCATAAATATGCATGTTGCGCTGATTATCTACATACACTTGCGCATCTGCAACCCAAGCATTTTTATAGACCTGCTTCTCTATTGCTTTAAGATTTATCTTACCTAATTGCGTCTTGTTTGTTATCAATTTATTCTTAGTAATGATAGATTTCAACAACGTTTCTTTATCCAAAAACTGGTACTTGTCTTCGTTCTTTACATGAACGAAAACGCCTTTCAATTTTTCTGCTTGTTGAATCTTTGACGCGCCCAATATCGCAGCAATACAACCGCCTGTCAACACCAATGTGAAGACCGCTTGCAGTATTTTCCTTACCGATATTTTGCGTTTCGTAGTCATTACTTAGTTTCTAAAATTTCTTTGACAGGTTTTACTAGCTTGTCGATATCTCCTGCTCCGGCTGTTATCAAAAGCTCTATGGGCGCAGCTTTCACATAGTCTATCAATCCCTCTTTAGATAAAATTGTATGTGCAGGATTTCCCATTTTGTCTGCTATCATTTGTGAGGTCACACCATCAATCGGCAACTCACGAGCAGGATAGATGTCTAACAAAATCACTTGATCTGCTAA
>CBFGYQ010000333.1:0-2771 GCA_965652995.1 uncultured bacterium | reverse complement strand
GGTCGGATTCGGGAAAATTACAACATCTATATTATGGCTTGGTTCACTAACATCTGTAATACTTTGGTCAATCTTAGCCACCCATCCATCAAACCACCTTGTTCCTGAACCTAAGTAGCT
Source organism: uncultured bacterium (assembly GCA_965652995.1). Taxonomy (GTDB): domain Bacteria; phylum Bacteroidota; class Bacteroidia; order Chitinophagales; family Chitinophagaceae; genus JAFIGV01. The sequence continues at coordinate 2,651 of CBFGYQ010000333.1, read as the reverse complement.
GGCATTGAGATAGTAACCGCCTTCATCATCACAATTTATCTGCGTCATGAACCTCCCGACAGTATATACACTAGTAGGATTTGCAGCCACGCTATAGATCAACTCGCGATGGTCTGATCCACCGAAGCTTTTAGCCCAGGAGAAATCTCCGTTTGTAGTGAGTTTTAATAAAAAAGCATCTACATTGCTTACCGATGTCATGTTTTTCACGCTTGCATCGGGATCGAAATCAACTGTGCCACGATACGTACCAGACACATACACATTGCTCGCTGCGTCTAAAGTTATCCGCGTAGCCCTGTCACTATCCCAAGTGTTTCCTATGCCTTTTGCCCATAAATAATTTCCTCCTGCATCTAATTTTGCTATGAACATATCTGAATAGCCATTAGAGACCAATGTAGATGAACCCATGCTAACCGTACCCATAAAGCTGCCTGCCAACAATACATTTGAAACACCATCTACTGCGATAGCATTTGCATAATTGTAGGAACTTATTGGATTATCAACTCCGCCTACTTTTTTCGCCCACTGAAAACTACCATCCGCGGCAAGTTTCATAACAAAACCACTTTGTATAGTATCGGTAACTAATTTATGTTCAGCAACAGAATCTGGATCGAAATCAACGGTACCATTGAAGGCTCCAGCGATATAGAAATTACCCGAAGCATCCGTAGCAATTGACCGTGGATAAGATTGGCTACCGGCTGAAGTATCACTAACAAGATTTTTTACCCAAAGAAAATTACCATCATTGTCAAGTTTCAGTGCAAATCCCGCTTGTCCGTTAGAGCTTAAATTATGAACCCCTGTTCCGGGATCAAAATCGGTTGTTTGCCTGAAGCGACCTGCAAGACACACATTGCCTACTGCATCCAGTGCCATTGCCGCACCTTCTTCTTGCCCACCACTACCACTACCTTCAGGAAAATTATAAGCCCAATGCTTCATCCATAAAAAATTGTCGTTAGGATCCAATTTCACCAGAAAAATATCCTGATTAGATATTGGACTCACATTATAATCCACAGAAGTATCAGGATCAAAATCTACTGCATTGCTAAAATACCCTGCAAGAAATAAATTGCCTGCCGCATCTTTGTGCATAGTAGTTACGCCAACGTAGCCCTGAAAAGATTTTTTGCCGAATGATAGCACTTTGACAAAATTATCTGCTGCATCCAGCTTCAAAACGTAGCCCATGCCTCGTCCTATCCCGTCAGGAGGGGTGCCTTCGATGGCTGTACAGGACCCAAAGTCGAAATCTACTGTGTCATTATAGTGTCCGCCAATGTATTTGTTACCTTGATCATCTATCATCACCGACAAGGCGCGATCCATATAGTTGCCGCCAATGCTAGCAGCCCAGTCCAGCTTTTGTGCATATACTGTAGCGGTTAAAAAAGAAAGTATGGCTATAAGATATATTCGTTTCATGATTTTCTGATTTAGCTATTTGTGAGGGATAATTATTTTAATGTTACGGTGATCATAGCTTCTGTTCCACTGCAGTCGGATATGTTGTGTACACATCCATTGTTCACACATGATCCCCAGCTCGCCCCATATCCTACGTAGTACGTTCCAGTTGTATTTGGGTCTATTGCATACATATAACCATGTAGCCATCCGGGATCTGATGCCGACCATGTTTCGGAATAGGTTGGAGGATTAACACCGGGAATAGTGATTTTCACAGAGTACGTAAGTGCATCTTGGATGGGTTGAATAGCTACACCGCAATTCGTATAGTGCCATAAATTGCCCCCACCATCATCTCTATCATTATGATACGATGTAAGTGGTGCGTAGTAAATAATTTTCTTATCATCGTTGCTGATCTTTACAGTTCCTTTCACTTCTTCCTGAAATATCCAATCGGTAGATGCCAACTTAAAATATACTCGTGCAGTAATGTTTTCCGTACCAGACTTCACATCTTCATCAGTAGCAGTATAAATGACTGAATTTTTCGGAGTGGTATAAGTTTTTACGTTGCCGTCTAAATGCCCGTAATTTCCCGGAGTACTCCACTCTACTTTGTGCTGCACACCTGTGCCTTGGGTAATCGGATTAGTACCGTCAGCGTTAAACAACCTTAACGTTAAAGATTTTGTGCCGGCCTTTGGAGTAAGGGTGACACCATTAGGTTTCATAACTATTTTCACTTGCTTCACATTTATAGTAGCGGTATCGCTTCCAAATTCTCTGGTTCCGCTTGGGCTTTTTATGTAAGCTGTGACATACACTTTTTCGATATTGTCTTCATTAGGGGATGTTTTGCCATAGTATGTAACTGTCTTGCTTGCAGTAGTTACGGTTGTAGTTTCCTGCGATCCGTCTTTGAAAACACCAAACTGTCCTGCTGTTGTCCAAACATATTCCACGGTTTCGCCCGATGAAAGCGATGGATTAGCAGATACTGTAAGCGTATGATTGGTAAATTTCAAGACCTGAGAATTTCGAGGTTTGATGTCCACGTCGTTGTCTCTGCTTTTCACTGTCCATTCTTCTAGCGTATTACAGTTTTCGTGGACTATTCTAAATAATTCATCAATAACGTCCAGTCTTTCCTCCGCTTCACCGCTAAACTGTTTTTCTTCGCCCGTAACCACTTTGTTTGAAAACTCACTTACTTTTTGTTG
>CBFGYQ010000332.1:0-2800 GCA_965652995.1 uncultured bacterium | reverse complement strand
AGTTCTGCTGCGCAAGTGGATAAATTACAACAGAGTGCAGAGGATAATGACGTAGTGATCATAGGCATTCACAAAATGGCTTTCTATCCTTCCGGTGGTTATTATGGGTTGGATGAACAACAAATGGCTTTCTTAAAGAACATGCAAAAGAAAAAAAATGTCATTTACGTGTTGATGGGGAATACCTATTTAATGAAGAACTTTTGTGATGCAGAATCTGTAATGGTCACTTATGAAGACAATGATGAAGTGGAAGAAGTAGCAGCGAAAATTTTATTGCGAAAAATTCCTGCAAAAGGGAAACTGCCTGTGACACCTTGTTCTAATATGAAAACTACCACTGAAACTTCTACAGGATTCGTTCCTAAAACAAAACTTCCAAACATAAAAACTAATAAACTCCAAAAAGTAGAATTTCCTCAAGATGCGGGTTTCACTAACATGGAAGTGATCGACCAACTTAATATGTTCATTCAAAGAAATATAGTTGCAGGTGCATTTCCCGGTTGTAGAATACTTGCTGCTAAAGATGGGAGAATAGTGTATGATGAAGCGTTTGGCTATTATTCTTATGATAAAAAAAAACGAGTAGAACTAAATACGTTGTACGATGTAGCGTCTATCACAAAAGTACTTTCCACTACACTGGCAGTAATGCGTTTGTATGAACAAGGAAAACTAAACCTTAATAAACGTGTAGGTGATTATCTAAAATGGACAAAAGGAACAGACAAAGAGTATTTGGTTGTCAAAGACCTGTTGATGCATCAGGCAGGATTGAAATCTTGGATTCCATTTTATAGAGAAACAATCGACAGCCAAGGAAATCCTAGAGCAGATATTTATGTTAATCAACCCAAAGCCGGTTACACAATACCTGTTGCTAAAAACATGTATATGCGCAACGATTGGGTAGATACAGTGTGGAGCAGAATACTTACAAGCCCTATAGAAAATCGTGGAAGATATGTCTATAGCGATCTTGACTTCTATTTTCTTGCAGCCATTGCAGAACAAATAACCGGTAAAAAGATCAATGCTTATGTGGAAGAGCAATTTTATAAACCACTTGGACTTAATCGCATCACCTATAATCCATTAAGGAAATTTTCTGTAGCTGATATTGCTCCTACTGAAAGCGACTTTATATGGAGGAAGCAAACTGTTCAGGGATTTGTACACGACCCCGGTGCTGCTATGTTTGGCGGTATTGCTGGACACGCAGGTATTTTTGCTGAAGCAGAAGATGTTGCTGTGATTTTTCAGATGCTTCTAAATGGTGGTTCTTACAATGGCAAGCAGTACTTTAAGAAAGAAACTGTTTCCAAGTTTACTACATATAATTCAAAAATAAGTCGACGCGGCTTAGGGTTTGATAAGCCCAATGCTAACAATGATGATGCAGGTCCGGCGGGTAATAATGTGAGTGGCTATGCATTTGGGCATCAGGGCTTTACAGGTACATGTGCTTGGGCAGATCCCGCTACAGGAATTGTTTTCGTATTCCTTTCCAATCGAGTTTATCCATCGGCAGACAACAACAATATCAATCGTAAAAACACGAGAACAGTTGCACAAGATTATATCTATGAAGCCTTTGGTATTGACAATAATAAATCGAGAGTTGCATTATACAAACAACAAACAAGTAGAACTCTGAACTAACTCACGTGTTCATCTTTTTTGATCACGTCTTTTGTTCCACGAATCAGTCCGATTCCCGCAAAGAAAAATACAGCACCTAATATCCCATAAACAGCTATCATTTTGATGTCTTTGGTGTTGCCACCTGTATTTACAAAATTCATAGCAGCCATTATCAAACCTATGATACCCAACACGGTAAGTATGATGCCAAATATGCGTTTTTCCATGATTATGCGTTTTTTAGACGAATACTATATAAATAACGTGCCGTGTAATTTATAAGTATCACCTCATCAATACTATTAAGGGTAAAAAAATAACCGAGGTGAATGCCTCGGTTATTGCATATCAATATTTGATTTACAAAATTTTACTCGAAAGGCATCTTCACAACCTTTGCTTTCACAGCTTTGTCGCGTATCATGATGTTAACTTCAGTTCCTTCAGCGGCTGCATCTTTTCTTAAATAAGCCATACCTATAGCTTTGTTGATGCTTGGTGCTTGTGTACCAGAGGTGACGTATCCTATCTCTTCACCAGCAGCATTTTGTATTTTATAGCCATGACGAGGAATTCCTTTATCTACCATCTCAATGCCTACCAGCTTGCGTTTTATACCTTCTGTTTTTTGATTTTGAAGGATAGTTTTAGCAGTAAAATCTTTAGTGAATTTTGTGATCCATCCCAAGCCTGCTTCCAGAGGTGAAGTTGTATCATCGATGTCATTCCCATAAAGACAATAACCCATTTCAAGACGTAATGTATCACGCGCTGCAAGGCCAATTGGTTTTAATCCTTTAGGTGTACCAACTCTAAAAATCGCATCCCAAATTTTTTGTGCATTGTTGCCTTCATTTTTGAAATATATCTCTACACCACCGGCGCCGGTATAGCCCGTAGCACTTACAATTACATCTTCTACTCCTGCAAAAGTTCCTTTTACAAACGTGTAATATTTAAGGTTCGCAAGATCCTCTTCTGTAAGCTCTTGCATGTACTTTACAGCGTTAGGACCTTGCACTGCAAGCAAGCCTATTTTGTCTGAAATGTTTTCCATCTCAACACCTTCGGTATTGTGCTTAGCTATCCAATTCCAGTCTTTTTCTATATTAGAAGCATTTACCACTAGCAAGTATTCTTCATTCTCTTTAAT
>CBFGYQ010000331.1:0-2812 GCA_965652995.1 uncultured bacterium | reverse complement strand
TCTTGGCACTAAAGCCACCAAAAATGACCGAATGAATAGCACCAATACGAGCGCAGGCGAGCATCGCAATAGCCAACTCCGGTATCATACCCATATAAATGCAAACACGATCGCCTTTTTGTACACCATTATTACGCAATACTTGTGCAAGTTGCACCACTTTTTCATGCAGCTCTTTGTAGGTGATGATGCGATTAGCTTCGTGTATATCGTTTGGCTCCCAAATGATGGCAGGTTTTTCGCCTTGAGTTTCTAAATGTCTGTCCAAACAATTTTCTGTGATGTTGAGTGTGCCACCTTTAAACCATTCTATTTTAGGCTCTTTAAAATTCCACTCCAGTATTTTGTCCCATTTTTTTTTCCATACAAAATGTTGTGCTACATCTTCCCAAAATGCTTCAGGAGTTTCTACGCTTTTTTTATAAGCAGCTTTGTATTCTTCTGATGATTTTATTTGGAAGGGATAGCTCATGATAGTGATGAATTGTGAATGTTGAATTATGAATGAAAGTAAAAAATGTTTAGTCAGTTTGTGCGTGCATGTCAGTCTGGGCGAAGTCGAAGACTGATTGCTAAAAACCAACAACAAGTTACTGAAAACTTGGTTAGGGATTTTTGTGTCCGAGCAATGACAATTCTATTGGGCTTTTGCGGCGTTGGCACCGTTCATGGTAGTTGCTACTATTTAGCAATATTAAATTCGTGTCTTTGTGAGTTAAGCAAACTTCGCATCTCTACTCAACTTAGTTTTATCAATATCAAAATATTCACTAAACCATTCAGTCAATATCTTTTCGATTTCGTGCTTGTTATAAGTTGACGGATTTCGACGGGAGTTGATGTAATTGTCTCTTGTCATTCTTTCAGCTAAATCACCAACAGCTTTTACATCAAGCTCGTTCCCAAATTTGTTTGCAAGCCATATTCCGGATAAGGAGGAAACAATTCCAAATAATCCCATCTTCCAGTCAAAATATAATCCCAATAAAGAGGCTAAAAACAAAACTACTAGTGAATGAATTACCCAATGTGGTGGTCTCAAAATATTCAACTTAAAACCTAAATACTCTTCCAGTTTTTTTATTCTTGAACGTCTGTTTTTTCGAGGTAAAAAGTATACAACATCATTTTCTGGTGAAATCGTTTTACTATCAATTTGAATTGCCTTAGAAATAGCATTACGAAGTTTGTAGAAAGCTTGTTGCGTTGTACAATCGTGAATATCTAAAAGTTGGATTTTGTTTGCAATATGGTCGCAGAGTTCACCGAAAGTTTTGATGTAATACAATTCTTTATCGACAAAGCGTATATTGAATGAAGTCTCAACTTTCATGAGTAAATCATCAACGTCTTCCCCGTTAATATTTTTAAGTATTATGTCTTTCATTGGATTTTTTTTTCTATTCCACCAACTTTATCCCCGTCTGCGTCAACTCAATTTTCCGCTCTTTGTACAAAGCACCCACCGCCATTTTAAAAGACTTTTTACTGATGCCGAAGAAATCATAAATAGCTTGTGGATCGCTTTTGTCGTTGTAGGGTAGGTAGTTATCATTGTCTTTCAGCAATTGTAAAATTTGTTCTGCTTCACCGCCCACACGCTTATAACCGCGTTCGCCCACCATCACATCTATTTTGTTATCGGGGCGTATGGTTTTGATGAAACCTTGCAGTTTTTCACCGTACTCCAACTCGCGAAACACATCACTGAAATGCAGCACACCAATATGTTTGTTGTTAATGATGACTTTATAACCAATATCCGTTTTCTCCCAGATCAATAAATCAACAGCGTCTTTTTCTTTTACAATAAGTTCATCATTGCTCAAATATTTTTCAAACTTTTCCGTTGCAGCCATCCGTCCAGTCATCTCATCTACATATAGATAAACGATGTAATGATGGTCAACATTTATCCGCGAACGTTGTTGCGATAATGGCAAGAACAGATCTTTCATGATGCCCCATTCCAGAAAAGCACCTTGCTTGTTTTTGTCCACCACCTTCATCAAAGCAATTTCTCCGGCTACCGCAATAGGCTTATCAGTCGTGGCTATTAGCCTGCTTTCATTATCATGATAAAGAAAAACTTCTATTTCATCATCCACTTTAGCTTCTTTAGGAACATAACGTTTGGGTAATAAAATCTCATCACCATCAGCATCTAAGTAAGCACCGAACTCTACAAATTTTACGATCTTGAGTGTATAATATTTTCCGGCTTGAAGCATGTGTTGTTATTGTGAGTTGGCGTATTGTTTCAGTAATTCTTTTTCTTTTTTGGAAAGGCTTTTTATACCACGGGCGTGTACCTTCTCAAGTATCTTATCTATTTCCGATTGCGAAGTACGTTTGTTGATATTGTAATTGTCTTCGTAACTGAGTGAACGCCGCACATCATTTTTATTTACCAAAATCCATTCAGGTTTGTAAACCATTATCAAGATAAGCGCGACAGCCGGTACAAAAATACAAACGATAGGAAGCCAATTGTTCAACAATGTATTTGGAAACAGCATTAACGAAAACAACATTCCTACCAAGCCACCTCCCAGATGCGCTGCATGACCCACATCTTGCCGTTGCGAACGAATAGCGTACAGCGTATAAAGCACATACACCACACCAAAGATCCATCCGGGAATGAAGAGGATTTTCATCTGTGGAAACAAAGCGATCGTAGCAAATACTAATCCGCTAATTGCACCCGATGCACCTACAGAACTGTAATGGCTTTGATGTTTATGAAGTAGTAACGCCAACTTGCCTAAAAATCGGAAGCAAATATTACAAGAACAGCTTTGGTATCGAC
>CBFGYQ010000330.1:0-2817 GCA_965652995.1 uncultured bacterium | reverse complement strand
AACACAAGGAACTACTGGGAACCAAACATTGACAGTTCAGTACACTAATTGTGCATTTAGTACAGGTGGTACAGGGTCAAGTATTACGTTTCAAATTGTATTACATGAAGTTGACGGGCAGATAGATATCATATACGGTGGAGTATCTGGAACATCATCTGAAACAGGTACTATTGGTATTTCTTCTGGATTGACTGATTATCTGAGTGTAACACCTGGCGCACCTGCAACAGCTTCATCCACTACAGCTAATAATTCAATTAACCCTAATGCAGCAACAATAGCTTTGCTTACATCAGGCACTACTTATAGTTTTATCGCACCAGTGGCATGTGCTGGTCAGCCGGTTGTTGGTCAAACTACGGCATCGGTTGCTAATGCCTGTGTAAACAATTCATTTACATTAGGTGTATCAGGTTTACCTGTTTCTTCAGGATTTACTTATGAGTTTCAATCTTCACCAGCCGGCGCAGGTACGTATACATCATTAGCTCCTGCTCAAACGGCTTCTACTTACACCGTTACAAGTCAAACTGCAGCAACCGATTATCAGGTTATTGTTACTTGTACTAATAGTGGTTTGAGTACTACAGCTACATTTGTAAATGTTGGTCAGAATCTTTTCTACAACTGTTATTGTGCGCCAGCAAGCACTTGTACTAATGAAGGTATCGAGAACGTAACTTTTGGAACGCTTAATAATTCTTCTACTTTTTGTGCTTCTACTTCAGGATATTCCGATTATAAAAGTTTAGGTTCGTTAAATACAGTAACTCAGGCACAGCAAGTTCCAATATCTGTAGGAGCTCATGTTAATGATATAAATAACTATGCGGGTGCTTGGATTGATTACAACCACAATAGCATTTTTGAAGCCTCTGAATTTACGAATCTTGGTTCATTTACTCAAAATCCTGTTCCGTCAGGAGGTGCATCACACACATTTACTGCTAACATAAACATACCAGGTGGAGCTTTGACAGGCGTAACCGGTATGAGAGTGCGCCAAGCAAATGGTAGTGGTGTAGCTAGCGGTTCTGCATGTCCTACATCTACAGTGTATGGTGAGTATGAAGACTACTTGATAACAATCAATGCGGGTACAGCTTGTGCAGGGGCTCCTAATGCCGGTACAGTGGCTGCATCTGTTGCAAACGTTGCTTGTGGTACTCTTCCTTTTACATTATCTTCTACAGGATACACTACAGGAGTTACAGGGCTTACTTTCCAATGGCAAGAAAGTAACGATGGGATAAACTTTATTGATATTGGTCCAATTGACACAGTAAATTATACTGATTATACGATCGCCGGAGTTTCTCAAACCATGTATTACAGACTTGAGGTGACATGCACAAACGGCACTCCTACGGTTGCATTGAGCAATGTAGACACTGTGTATTTTGCACCTTTTGCTGCTCCTTATACATACGATGTTCAAACACAAAACATTAATTCAAATTCTGTAATGGTTGACTGTTGGAGCTCAGTACCTACAAATACTACCAGTGCCTATGCATGGCATGTAACAACATTAGGTACACAAAACTCTTCAAATACCGGTCCGTTTATTAGTGGAAGTACAAATAGAGTTTTCTATACAGAAGCCTCTAGCGGTTCTACAAGTAATGTTGCAGAGTTAATAACACCACCTATTGATCTAACGGCTTTAACTAGTCCATTATTGGAATTTTACTATCACATGTACGGTGTAAACATGGGTAGTTTGTCTGTAGAAATTGATAATGGTGGAGGTTGGACTCCCATAGGCACTACTATTACAGGTCAGCAACAAACTTCACAAGGTGCTGCATTTATTAAAAATTCTATTCCTTTAACAGGATATACAGGTGTTGTACAAATCAAATTTATTGGGACTAGAGGTGCAGGTTTTGAATCAGATATTACCATCGATGATATAGCTGTTATAGAAACTCCGAGTTGCCTTGCGCCGAGTATGCCTATAGCTACAGCACAAACTACTACTACTGCAGACCTTACATGGAATGAAAATGGTACTGCTTTTCAATGGCAGATCGAATATGGTGTTGGCAACTTTACACAGGGAACTGGGACATTAGTTACAGCTAATACTAATATGGCGTTCCCTCTTACAGGACTTACTGCTGCTACATCATACACTTATTTTGTTCGTTCTATATGTAATGCAGTAAATCCTGGTGGTGATACAAGTGTTTGGTCGGGTAGATCAGCACAATTTATGACACCATGTAATGCTATCACTACATTTCCTTTTGTAGAAACATTTGAACCTGCATCTACTAGTTTAGCTTGCTGGTCTTCTATAGATGGCAATAATGATGGTGATAAATGGCAGACATATACGGGTTATTCATTTAACGGTACAAGTTCTATTGGTTTATATACTGATTTCAACGCTGGTAATAATAGTGATTGGTATGTCTCTCCACCTTTTACTCTTACAGGAAACCAACGATTGGTTTATTGGTACAGGGCACGATCCACAACTGAGCCTAATGATTATACAGTAAAACTTTCTACTACTACAAATGATACTTCTGCATTCACTACAGTGCTTAAACCATTGACGAGTATTTCAAATACCACCTATCAATCAGAGACGATAGATTTATCTGCGTATACGGGTACGGTTTACTTAGCGTTTCATGTTCCTCCCGGAGGTTTGGATGGTTATTATATCTACTTTGATGACGTGACGGTTGAGGATATACCAAGCTGTCCGGCTCCTACTAGTTTATCAGTAGGCAATAGAACAAATAACTCTTTTGATATTACTTGGACTAGCACAAGTAGTACAGTTATACTTGAATACGG
>CBFGYQ010000329.1:0-2825 GCA_965652995.1 uncultured bacterium | reverse complement strand
GTGGATCTGGATCCTTGCATCACGTGCAGCTTTTCCTTCCAAACCTGTACCCACGATAGGAGTTTGAGGTCTTATCAAAGGAACTGCCTGACGTTGCATGTTCGATCCCATCAAGGCACGGTTGGCATCATCATGTTCCAAAAACGGAATCAATGATGCAGAAAGACCTACGATTTGGTTTGGAGCTACGTCCATGTATTCCACCTCTTCAGGTTCTAATATTGGGAAGTCACCTGTTTGACGAGATTTTACTTTATCATTTACGAATTTACCGGAGTCATCCAATGGTGCATTCGCCTGTGCGATTTTCGCTTCATCTTCTTCTTCAGCACTCAGGAAATGTTGATTTTTCAAATCTACTTTTCCTGATTTTACTTTACGATAAGGAGTTTCGATAAAGCCCATATCGTTGATCTTCGCATGTACACAAAGTGTAGAGATCAAACCAATGTTTGGACCTTCTGGAGTTTCAATAGTACAAAGGCGACCGTAGTGAGAATAGTGTACGTCACGAACCTCGAAGCCTGCACGCTCACGGCTCAAACCGCCTGGGCCTAACGCAGAGATACGACGCTTGTGTGTAATCTCAGAAAGTGGGTTGGTTTGATCTAAGAATTGAGACAACTGCGATGTACCAAAGAAAGAGTTAATTACCGAAGAAAGAGTTCTAGCGTTAATTAAGTCAATCGGTGTAAATACCTCATTATCACGCACATTCATTCTTTCGCGAATGGTACGAGCCATACGAGCAAGACCTACACCAAACTGTGCGAAAAGTTGCTCACCCACAGTTCGAACACGACGGTTGCTCAAGTGGTCAATATCATCAATTTCCGCTTTACCATTAGTAAGACGAACGAGATATTTAATGATTGAAATGATATCTTGTTTTGTCAATACCGCTTTATCCAAGTCGATATCCAAACCAAGTTTACGGTTGATCTTATAACGACCAACTTCACCAAGATCGTAACGTTTATCAGAGAAGAATAATTTATCAATGATACCACGAGCCGTTTCGTCATCCGGTGCATCACTACCACGCAATTGGCGATAGATATGTTGTACCGCTTCCAACTCAGAGTTAGAAGTATCTTTATTTAAGGTATTGTAGATAATAGAGTAGTCACCACTTACTTCTTCTTTTTGCAAGAATACAGTTGGGATCCCCATTTCTTCGATCATTGCTGCGTTCTCTTCATCCAACACATTATCACGATCTAGAACGATCTCGTTACGCTCGATTGTTACAACTTCACCGGTATCTTCATCCACGAAATCTTCCGTCCAGCTACGAAGTACACGAGCCGCCAAACGACGACCGATATGACCTTTCAAGCTTTTCTTATCTACTTTCACTTCATCAGCCATTCCGAATAATTCCAAAATGTCTTTATCCGTTTCGTAACCGATAGAACGAAGTAATGTAGTAACAGGGAATTTTTTCTTACGATCAATGTACGCATACATCACGTTGTTGATGTCGGTAGCAAACTCCATCCACGCACCTTTGAAAGGAATAACGCGAGCAGAGTAGATTTTTGTACCGTTAGGGTGAACGCTCTGACCGAAGAATACACCCGGAGAACGATGCAACTGAGAAACAACCACACGCTCAGCACCATTGATAACGAATGTACCACGTGGAGTCATGTAAGGAATGTTGCCCAAGAATACATCCTGAACGATAGTTTCGAAATCTACGTGCTCTTCATCGTTACAGCTTAGTTTCAACTTTGCTTTCAACGGAACAGAATACGTAAGACCACGATCCATACATTCATCTATAGTATAACGTGGAGGATCAACAAAGTAATCCAAAAACTCTAGCACGAAAATGTTGCGTGTGTCGGTGATTGGAAAGTTTTCGTTGAACACGTTGAACAAGCCTTCATTATTACGCTTGTCCGGCGTGGTTTCCAATTGGAAGAAGTCTTTGAAAGACTGCAATTGGATCGCAAGCAAGTCAGGTGTTTCGGCTACATCATGTAGTTTCCCGAAATTGTGACGACCTGAAGCGGTTTGTTTTTTAGGTATAGCCATAGTAATTTAATACTCCTTTTTACAAATGCCAAATACCCACACGTGAGGCTAGTCCTCTCATGTAGGTTATGTTTATTTAAGATAATAAGTTCAAAAAGATATTGTGCACAGCCGGTTCCCCGAAAAGGGATTGCAAATATAGAAATGTTTTGCAGGAAAAACAAAAATTATTCCAAAAATGGAGAGTGTTAATAAATAGTTGGCAGATGATAAATTTATATAACAACTATTCTTTCTCAATAGCAGCTTCGGCCTTCTTACGAAAAGATTGTGCAAAGGCTTTTATTTCTTTTGTAAGTTCCTCATTTTTTGTAGCTCGTTGGTAAGTTTCTGCCATTCCATAAAAAGACTGAAAGAAAAACTCATTCATTTCATCTACCATCATTTTTTTCACCCAAAGGTCTATTCTCAAAGCAGATTTTTCTTCGCCATCCCAAAGCCCCAGTAAGAGTCCTTTAGCTTCCTGTAATCCATCAACACCACCGTCCGGAGGTTTCCAGCGAATAGTTTCAGGCATTTTTTCTTCATCAAGTAGTACTTCTATTTTTATTTCAGATTTCATCGCATTATGATAATTGCAGCGCAAATGTATAATCTGGAAACAACAATTACTAAACTTGTTTATTCCATTTATTCAATTGATTGATACAGGCTGAGATATCTTTTGGTAGAGGTGCTATAGCAACAACTTCAGTTCCATCGGTTTTAATAAATCTAAGTTTAGAAGCATGAAGTGCCAGTCTGTTTAACAAAGGTCGTTCTATTTCTTCTTTATCAGATAA
>CBFGYQ010000328.1:0-2827 GCA_965652995.1 uncultured bacterium | reverse complement strand
GATTTGATGAGAATGGAATTCCTACCGAGATGAGTTTGCTGGCTATGATACCGGCTACCAACGAACAAAAAGAAGCCGCCAATAAAAAAATTCAAAAAGCCTACATGGATCTTAGCAGTGCTTATGTAAATGATGTAAATGATTTCGGAAGAGCGAAGCACACGCTTGATACATTTGATAAGCGATTTCCTGCAAGCGATAATAAAGCGGAAGCACTTTATATACGCTATCAATTAGCGTTAAAACAAGGAGACCTGAATCTGGCTCAAAGCCTAAGTGAAAAAATTCGTACCGAATATTCCGGTACCAAATGGGCAGGAATGGTAGGTCCTGTTCAAGACGTCACCACATCTGGCTTGCTTGCCAGCAATACTCCCGAAGCAGCACTGTATTATGATGAAACGTATAACATGATGATGCAACGTGACTATGCAGCATTGCTACCTCGTGTACGTGAGGCGCAAAAACAATATAAAGATCCTGTATACGCGAATCGTTTTAAGATCATGGAAGCCATAGCATTAGCAGGTTCGGGTCAATATGATTTGGCAGATACTATGATGAGGAAATTTTTGACCACCAATCCCAATGATTCACTAAAACGCTGGGCCGATGCTGTATTAAATTTCATTAAGAATAACAGACCTGTAAACAACGTGGTTGCTAGTACGGACTCCACAAATAGTTTGCCTGTTAATATTCTAACTAATCCCAATGGAACTGCAAATGCCCCTAAGGCTCCACCATCTAACAACAACCCTACACCGAATATACCACCACCTGCAAATCTTAATACTTCACCATCTGCTGCTTCAAATACATCTCCTACGAAACCACCAACGAATTACACGTACAATTCAAAAGCAGTGCATTACTATGTTTTTCATTTCTACAAAGCAGAATCAAAAGCAATGGGTGTAAGGGCAGCATTGAATGATTTTAATACATTTAATTATTCGTCGCAAAAATTGAAATCTAATTTTGAAATGCTCCAACCAACACAGGGTATTATTACTGTAAAAAGTTTCCCTAGTGCAGCGGCGGCGAAGAGCTATATGAGTGCTGTGTCAAAAAACAAACTTATTCTTAAGGAATATAAGACAAGTGAGTATCAGGCTATTATCATTTCTGAGGATAATTTTCTAAAGATGCAAAAGGGTAGAGATGTAACATCATATCTGAATTTTTATAAAAAGAATTATAAGTAAGTCTTAAGGATATTTTACAGCCATTATTAATTACGGTTGAAAAGATGTTTTTACACTTCCATTTATAGCATCAACTCCTTACTTTTGCGCAGCTAATATGATTTTATTACTACTCATCATACTTCCTCTACTTTTTGGAGGGTTGTGTTTTTTGTTTAAAGGTAATGCTGCAAAGCCCGTTGCGTTAGTGGGTACGGTAACCACTTTTGGCGTAGCTGCTTATGTATCTACTACCGCTACTAGCGAACCGATGTTCTTTTCCATGCAATGGCTACCGATGCTCGGTGCAGAGTTGAGTGTATATGGAGATGGCATGAGCCTTATGCTTTGTCTTTTGACGGCTTTGATAATGCCGATTATTATCATTAGTAATTGGGATAAAGACACGGAGCGTCCACATACCTATTATGGATTGATGCTTTTGGCGCAAGCTGGTATCACAGGGGTTTTCTTGGCGAGTGATGCATTATTGTTCTACTTCTTCTGGGAATTAGCGTTGATACCTGTTTATTTTCTTTGTTCTCAATGGGGCGGTGAAAAACGTATCAAAGTGACGTTCAAGTTTTTTGTTTATACGTTTGTAGGTAGTTTGATGATGTTGGCAGCAATTATTTTCCTTGCCAATCAAAGTATCAGCGGCAACCCTTATGCATGGGCGAATATTGTGCAAGCAGGTTCTATGCTCGCTCCGCAAACACAAGCTTGGTTGTTTTGGTTGATATTTATCGCCTTTGCGATCAAGATGCCGGTTTTCCCTTTCCATACTTGGCAGCCAGATACTTATGAGCAATCTCCTACGCCGGTAACTATTATTCTAAGTGCGTTGATGGTGAAGATGGGTATTTATGGTGTAGTTCGCTGGTTGATGCCTGTATTGCCGGATGCGACAAGTTTCTGGAGCGATACGGTAATTATTCTTTCCATTATTGGTATTGTTTATGCATCATTATTAGCAATGGTGCAGACAGACTTGAAAAGACTGGTGGCATATTCGTCTATTGCTCACATGGGCTTGATGAGTGCAGCAGCATTTGCTTATACACAAGTGGGAATGCACGGATTGATGGTGCAAATGTTCAATCACGGTATCAACATTACAGGGATGTGGTTGATAGTGAGCATGATTGAAAACAGATATGGCACACGTGATATGAGAGCATTAGGTGGAATGGCTACGGCTGCTCCGCAAATGGCGATTGCATTGTTAATCATTTCATTTGCGAATATCGCATTGCCGCTTACGAATGGGTTTATTGGAGAGTTCATGCTGTTCAATGGTATCTTCCAAAGTGCGTCGAATTATAATATTAGCTTCATGATAATTGCCGGTTTGGGTATCATATTCGGTGCGATTTATACACTGAATATGGTGCAGAAAACAGCTTTTGGAAATACTGTGGCGATGAAAGGAAGAGATATGACGATGAATGAAAGTATCGCGATGGCTTTGATCATTGTTTTGGTGATATTCTTAGGAGTGTATCCGAAGCCGTTGTTGGAGTTTACGGAAGGTGTTTCTATGATGTTGGTGCCGTAGATGATTTGAAGATGGTCACGCTAAGATGCAAAGTTAGTTTCACACAGAGGGCACAGAGAAATTGAGGAAATGAGAAAACTGC
>CBFGYQ010000327.1:0-2837 GCA_965652995.1 uncultured bacterium | reverse complement strand
TTAAGCGAATTGTGTTTGCAGATAGGTATGGCGATGAAGATAAATTTGAATTGGACACCACCTTTCAAAATTTCCATATCAACAAATTTGCAAGTTCATACGTTTTGTGGGATAATAAGCGAATCAGGTTTGTAAATTCAGAAGGTCATGCCGGCACTCAGATTCTTGCAGATAATCATATTGCTGCTTCGATCATTCCAATTACGAATTCGCAAAAGCAGGCATTAGTTGTTGATACACTTCTTCTATTTCAAAGTGAGAATAATAAACCTTCGAGTTTTCAAATGCAATCTCATTATGCAGGACTTGATGATGAAGACAATGGTTTTGTTGCAGTGGGGATGAGGGATGGAAAAATAGAAATATGGGATATTAAAAAAGAGCAACGCATAGTGACTATAAATCATTCGCACGTTCCTAACTGTATTCAGTTGGATATAGTCAACAACAGATTATTTGTTTCGGATTATTTGGATTCGTCTGTGTATGAGTACGACCTAAAGAGTGAACAAGGTAAACTCATGAAAAAAACGT
The DNA here is from genome assembly GCA_965652995.1 of uncultured bacterium. GTDB lineage: Bacteria > Bacteroidota > Bacteroidia > Chitinophagales > Chitinophagaceae > JAFIGV01. The sequence goes on along the minus strand of CBFGYQ010000327.1, from coordinate 2,303 downwards.
CGCAACCCATTACTACACTTTACTACAACAATAATCATTTGGCTATTGGTAACAGTCTGGGCGTAGTAGAGTATGGTGAAGTGAAAAATGGCAATTTCAGAACCCTATCCCACGATACGTTGCTTACCAATGCTATTACAGCCATCACATCCATCAACAACGACCTGCTTGTAGCCTCTTATGGAAGGATCATTAAAATAAAAAAAGACCTGAGTGATTTAGAGAAGGCCAATCTCTTTATAGCCCACAATGCGTTTATTACAGATATATCTGTAGCACCTGAACAAAAGTTCTTTGCTTCTGCAGCAAACGATAATGCCGTAAAGATTTGGGATGCCGAAAAGATGCAACTAATAAAAAGTTACAACGTAGATACTGTTCTAGTAAACAAAGTACGTTTATTTTCCATGAGTGAGTTTATTGTTCGTGGTGCATCTATATTAGGAGGAATTGTAAAAGATGAAGTATTGGCAGATAAGATCAACAACCCTCCGCTAGATATTGTGCTGCAAGCACCCAACAATAATGCACCAGATAAACTTATCATTAATAAGGATGGAAGTTTGCTCGCCGTAAATGACAAGAATACTGTGAAAGTGCGCGATCTAAAATCAGGTTTTTTGTTGAGTGAATTCCAAACATCTACTAAAACAGTGAACGGAATTGCTTTTACAGAAGATGGCAAGATCGTGATCGTAGCTGCTGGTAATGGGTTGGAGTATTTTGATGCTTATACCGGTGAGTCGCTACGAGTACTAAACCTAAAACCAAAGAACCGAAGCATACATGATGTAGAAGTGCTGAACAATTCTGTAATTGGTATCAATCACCATGGGTGGCATTATCCTGTTTACTATCATAAAAATTCCGGTGCATTCTTGGGGCAATTTTCCTTTAATGTAGATGAAAAAAAAGACAAGCATATAATTGATTTAAAATGCAGTCCTAACAAAAAATACATCGCTACTTATGGAAGCAACTTTGTAAAAATTTTTGACATAAGTGGTTCTGCTGTGAAGCAAATTGTAGCCATTCCGCGAGAGAAGGTAGATGTGAGGAATGAGTATTGGATGGATATTCTCGACTTTAGTAATGACAGTAAATACCTTATGTATGTTGATATGATTACGCCCAATCATTTAAAGATAATCGACATTGCGGCTAATAAGATTATAAAGAAACACGAGGGAAAATTGGGGAAGTTTGGAAAAGATGGTGCTTACATTTTCATGAATTCGAACACTACACTCGCGTTGAGTAATGTGCATTCAGAAGAACAACGTCCGCTTGACATAAAGCATATGGAGTTCATTAAGAATATTGCCTACAATGAAGCGTCTGATATTTTTGCAACAGGAGATCTGTGGGGCAATATCAAAATTATAGAAGGAAAATTTGGAAGCATTGTGAATGAGATTAATCTTTTTGACCAATACACCTATCAGGCAAACGTTTCAAACGATAATAGATATATTGTTTTTAATAACAAATGGGGGCTTTATACCTTTGATTTGAAACACTTGCGTCGCAATACATTACCATGCAGCAATTATCCATTTTCCGCAGTTTTTTCTCCTTCAAGCGATAATATTTATTTTAGAAAAGAATCTAGTATTTATGTACAGCATCTTGAAACGGGAGAAATTGATTCTCTATTTGAAACAGGTCTTAGTGCAGAGGAGGTATCTGGAAACCAAATTTCTCAAGATGGTAATATCTTATTTTTTAAAGAAATAGAAAATGATGTGTGGCATTTTTATGACTTGAACTCTAAGAAACTCTTAAAGACTATTGATAATGCAAAACTTCCCGGTCTTTCAAGTTATGTTATTACAAGTCTTGAGAACGAAAATGGTAAGTATTTGATTTATGGAAATGTTGTGAAAGGTTATAAAGAAGATACATCAGTAAGTATACATGCTGCTAAATTGGGTATGGAAGACTTTGTACTCAAGCCACTTACAAAAGAGATAAAGCATTCAGCAAAAGATATGAAGGGATTTGACAAAGTCAGAATGAACTACGATTTGAAGGTGTATAAATTATCACCTTCTCGCAAGTTGCATATCTACATGGAAGGCTTTTCTTTAAAGATGAAGGATTTGACAACTGATGCAATTATCTTTCAAAGAGATAATCCGATATCGGGAAATATAATCGATGCCGCATTTGATGCTAATGAACAATACATTTTTTTAGCGTTTGAAGATGGTACGATAGAAATGTTTGACGTATCTCAAAGAGGTGCACAATACAACTATGGAAAGAAAGGTAATGGATTAAAAAAGCTAAAGACATTCAAG
>CBFGYQ010000326.1:0-2842 GCA_965652995.1 uncultured bacterium | reverse complement strand
TGAAGTTGTGTTGCAAATCGTATCGCTCGCATCATTCGCAAAGGGTCATCCGAAACTTTTGAGGCGATTACCCGAAACAATGAGCGAATAAAAATCATTTCACAAGAGCGAATAACTGATGAATTGAACAAAATTATCCTCAGTAAAAAACCATCCATTGGTTTTGATTTGCTTTATAGATCAGGTTTAGTACAGCATTTCTTTCCGCAAATGAATGATTTGTCGGGTGCAGAATTTATAGATGGCAAAGGACATAAAGATAATTTTTATCATACGCTGCAAGTGTTGGATAATGTGGCTTACAGAAGCAATGATCTTTGGCTGCGCTGGGCAGCTATTTTACACGACATAGGTAAACCAGCAACCAAACGTTTTGAAGAAGGGCATGGATGGACGTTTCATGGACATGAGGTAGTCGGTGAACGAATGACTCCCAAAATATTTCGTCAACTGAAGCTGCCGCAGCAAGAGAATATGAAATATGTAGCGAAATTGGTAGCGCTGCATTTGCGTCCCATTAGTTTGTCGAAAGAGGAGGTGACAGATAGTGCTATGCGGCGTTTACTTTTTGATGCGGGTGATGCGCTTGAAGATCTGATGATACTTTGCGAGAGTGATATTACCTCTAAAAACCCTTATAAGGTTCGCAAATATTTAGGGAATTTTGAGCATGTACGAGAGCGATTGCATGAAGTGGAAGAGAGTGATAAAATTCGGAATTGGCAACCACCGATAGACGGGGAGCTTATCATGAAAACCTTTGACTTAAAACCTTGCAGAGATGTGGGTACTATTAAAGATGCCGTGAGAGAAGCAATATTGGACGGCGTGATTCCAAATAATTTTGATGCTGCTTACGAACTCATGATTAAGGAAGGAGAAAAGCTGGGATATAAAGTCGTAAATCTCAAATAACAAATTCCAGATAGCAAATTCCAAATTCCAAAAATATGATCACTTGTGGAGTTACCCTCTTCATGAATGGAGGGGGATTGGGTAATAAATCCCAAATTCCAAATTGAAAAAAATTAACCCCACAAATTCCAAATCAACAAAATCACGCATCAACAAATCCATTACCTTTGCGTCACTTTTTTCTTACCAAATGGATGAGCGTAGAGCCGGAAGGCTGAAGGTGTGGACACCCTTATTATTTTCTGTTATTATGATTTTTGGAATGGTGCTAGGTTTCAACCTTCGCGATTCCTTGCGCAACAAACGAAACATCACTACCGTGTTGGAGCGCAATGATCGACTTGAACAGATCATTGACCTTATCAACGAAAAATATGTGGATAGCGTAAACAGCAACTCGCTTTATAACGATGCTGTGAATGGTATTTTGCAACATCTTGATCCTCATACGGTTTACATAACCAAAGAAGAATTGCAATCGGTGAATGAAGATATGGAAGGAAGTTTTTTTGGGATAGGTGTTGAATTCGCAATTGTAAAAGACACGATACAGGTGACGGCGGTAGTGCCTGATGGACCGGCTTCTAAGGTGAATATCGAAGTTGGAGATCAGATCATAAAAGTGAATGACAGCATCGTTGCCGGAGCAAAAATTACATCGGAAAGAATCATCAATATGCTGCGTGGAAAAGAGCATACAAAAGTGCCTGTGCTTATACATTCACCACTTAGCGACCGCAATAGAAATGTGATTATACAAAGAGGAAGTATTCCACTTTATAGTTTGGATGCCAGCTTCATGCTTGACAATACTACAGGTTACATTCGTCTCAATAGATTTAGTGCTACTACTTACGAAGAATTTACGGAAGCATTGAAAGACTTGAAGAAAAAAGGAATGACAAATCTTTTGCTGGATTTGCGTCAAAATCCGGGAGGATATTTAGATGCTGCAACTTCCATAGCAGATGATTTTCTGGAAGGGAATAAACTTGTTGTATACACAGAAGGAAGAAAATCGCAGCGACAAGAATATGATGCAGGTGTTACCAATCTGTTCGAAAAAGGAAAATTAGCTGTACTGGTTGATGAATCATCTGCTTCTGCGAGTGAAATAGTGGCCGGTGCCGTTCAAGATCATGACAGAGGATTGATAGTAGGAAGGAGGACTTTTGGCAAAGGATTGGTGCAAGAACAATATGATTTGGAAGATGGGTCTGCTCTTAGGTTGACGGTGGCAAAATATTATACGCCATCGGGGAGAAGTATTCAACGAACTTATAAAAAGGGTAGAGAAGCGTATGCCAAAGATTTTATAGACCGTTATCAAACAGGAGAGTTGACAGGAGCTGATACAACAACGGTAGGTGATACCGTAAAATACTATACTAATAATAAACGTGTGGTGTATGGCGGTGGCGGCATCAATCCGGATATTTATGTGCCTTATGATACCTTAAAATATAATGGTGCATTATTGAATCTGGTTTTTGGCGAAAACTTTAGAAATGCAATTTTGAATTATTACATAAAGAATCAAGTTGCACTTAAGAAATTTGGTGATGTAGATAGTTATATCAAAGAATATGATGTGACAAATTTGAAAAGTTTTCTCCTTTCTACACTGCCAACAGATGTGAAATCAAGTATTGAAAAAATGATGTCGAAAGGACACATGCTTAAGTATTTGGAAACACAGATGAAAGCGCAACTGGCTAAAATACTTTTCAAGAATGCAGGTTATTACAAAGTGTTGTCAACGCAAGATGATGTGATAAGAAAGGCTAATCAGGCTTTGCAGGGAGAAAAATATTCACTACTCATAGGCAGGTAATTCTTCTGTCCATTTCAGGTTTTCAATAGCATCAGCATTTGCGCAAAATAGTTGATGTCCGTTGGTCATAACCCAATAATTGCTTTGGATGAT
>CBFGYQ010000325.1:0-2851 GCA_965652995.1 uncultured bacterium | reverse complement strand
TCCCAACAAAGCAAAACCAGGAGCGCGAGTAGCACTTACTCTTACTGTAGAGTCTTTTGCAACACCATCAATTTGAAGGGCAGCAATTACAAGTTGACTTTCTGTAGCAGAACCTATAATAATAGGTTTACCGCCTGTTGTAGCTGGATTAACAACAAAATTACTCATTGTAGGAGAAGGAGCTCCTGCAGGTGTAATGTCGGCTGCTGTAAGTGTTTTTGCAAAAGTACCACCTAAAGATTTCCATACACGAGCACCGCTAGATAGATCTAAAACATATAGCTGAACAGATACTTTAGATCCTACAGAAGTAGCTCTATGAAAGCCTACAGAAACTGAACTCAAGCTATCCATTTTACCTTTAGGAATATCGTAAGCAGCACCTAAGTATCTAGAAACACCGTTTGGAGCAGCAGCAGGATTAATTAACGCTGCAGGAGGGATGTGACACCAAAATGCCCAAACATGATCTCCTGATTCTTGAGAATATACGGTATCAGTTATGTTAAATGCAACTGTATCTAAGTTGTTAGTAGGATCTGCATCACCAGCAACGTTACAAGAAATGATGCTTGAATAAGAGCCTAAAGCAGTTGTTGTGATTGCTGGAGTTTCTGCAATACTATCATAAGCATTAATAGGTAATGTAGCAAATGTAGTTGGGTAAGTGTTCAAAAGTGTAGCACCGTTGTAAACGCCTTGATTTACAGTAACATTAGTTTGAGGATCTCCGCCATAATTCGCTAAAGCAGTAATTGAATAGAATGTGTCAGCGAATACTGTTGGTACGCTACCAACACCTGTGTTAAAAGGTACAGGTCTGATAATGCAAGATTTATTTACAACCAATTCTACAGGATCAAGTTCTGATAGCTTTAAATCATCAATTGACCACTGATATGCGCCACCAGTTGTTCCACCTGTAGGTCCCATGTAGGCAAAGCGAATATAAACAGTAGGTTGGTTAGAAGCAACAGCACTAATATTTATAAAAACTTGTACAGGAGCATCTATCAAAGATGTTTCATCATTATTGGTGAATGTATTATTAGGATATACAGGGAATCTAGTCCATGTTGTACCGTCATTACTTACATCAACAAAGCAAGAGTCATTAAATTTTCTAAAAAGATTGCTGAAAGTTAATCCCACGCTAGTTCGGCCTGAACAGTCATATGCAGGGGAAGTCAAATCACCTGTTATAACAGCAGTACTTACTGTAGCAATAGAATCTGAACGGAAACAAAAGTATCCTGTAGGTCCTGTAGCTGATTCGATCATGTCAACAGTATAGCGATTAATGCTTCCTATTACACCAGGCTCATTAGTTCTCCACTGCCATCCGCCAGTTAAAGTCCACCCACTAGGTTGTGCGTTTGCACCCATGCTGTCATGAACAAATACAACAGCAGTTGTTTTAAAATTAGGGTCGTAATTGATATGGTTTTTCATATCAGGCTGCCCCGCATAAGGAGAAGCATAGCGTGTTGCATTCAAAAGATTAGTTTTTGTAGCACTATTTGAATGCACTACTTGATTCGATCTCTGTGCCGAAACACTGAAAGCAATGCTTCCGGCAGCCATCATTAAGAATAGTTTTTTCATCACGTTTTTGTTTTTTTATAACTAACAATGTTTGGGTAAAGATAAGTATTCCCAATAAACATAGACTATAATTTTTCTAAAAAGATTTGTCTTTGACATGTCATTTTTTTGTCAAAAGAAAATCCGATTATTTTTGCCTTCTATATGAATAATACTACGCCCGAATTTGATAATACAGAGATCGCGTTCAGATATAAAACTAACCGAGACTTAAAACAAGCGCAACTTCTATTTTCAACAATGAATTTTCCTACCATATCAACTATTGGTATGAAGGCTACTGAATGGGCTATGAAAATAGGGTTGCCGATTAAGGGTATTGTCAAGAGTACTATTTTTAAACAGTTTTGCGGAGGAGAAGATCTTCAAGAAGCAGCCGAAACTGCCAATAAATTGGAGAAGTATAATATGGGCGTAATATTAGATTACAGTGTGGAAGGGAAAGAAGGAGAAGACGAATTTGATAAAGCAGTTCCTGAATTTATTAAAGCAATAGAGTATGCAGCAACGGAACCTAATATTCCTTTTTCATGTATTAAAATAACAGGGTTTGCAAGATTCAAATTATTAGAGAAGATCCACGCTGGAAACAATCTAAACGAAAATGAACAAAACGAATGGCAGCGAGTAGTTGATAGGGTAGACAAAGTATGTGCTGCCGGAAATGAAAACAATATTAAAGTATTGATAGATGCAGAAGAAACATGGATTCAAAATGCTGTAAATCTTCTTGCTGATGCAATGATGGAAAAATACAATAAGGAACGTGCATTAATCTACAATACCTATCAGCTCTACTGCCATGCTACCCTTGCTTGGTTGAAAAATTCTTACAAAGAGTCCACTGAAAAAAAATACATCCTTGGAGCAAAATTGGTGCGCGGGGCATACATGGAAAAAGAGCGTACTCGTGCAGCTGCGAAAGGATATCCCTCACCAATACAACCAAATAAAGAAGCGACTGATAAAGACTATAACGATGCAGTGCTGTTTTGTTTGGACCACCTTAAAGATATAGCGGTATTTATCGGTACACACAACGAAAAAAGTTGCATGCTTGCTGCCGAATACCTTAACAAGAATGGTGTTCCCGCTAATACCTCAAACGTTTATTTTTCACAATTGTTTGGGATGAGCGATAATATTTCTTTTAATCTGGCAAATGTCGGTTATAATGTTGCTAAATACTTACCATACGGCCCTGTTAAAGATGTTATTCCTTACCTTATGAGACGCGCGCAAGAAA
>CBFGYQ010000324.1:0-2861 GCA_965652995.1 uncultured bacterium | reverse complement strand
GCTGGCACCAGATGTATGGTCTTGGCGGTTATATGGGACCTGATCTTACCAATGTTTCATCAGAAAAAGGGGCAGAATATATGAAAGGGTTTATAAAAAATGGCACAGCTAAGATGCCAAATTTTAAGCTAGAAGACCAACAGGTAGCAGACTTGATATCTTTTTTAGCCTGGGTAGATAAAAGCGGCAAATCAGCGGTGAAAGCCGAAGATGTACATTGGACGGGAACTTACATAATCCAAAATTAATGAGCAGTTTAATCAAAAGGCTAATACAGTTTTCGCTTCTTTTATTGCTTCTAGCACTTAGTTTAGGCACATTATCCTCTTGGGCATTTCTTTATCCTGAAACGTTCAATAAATTTCTTCCGTTTTATCAACTCAGGCCGATGCATGTTTCTGCTGCTTTGTTTTGGATAATATCCGGAGCTGTGGTAACACTTATTTATTGTAAAAAGGAAGAGTTTAGAACACAACTGTTTCATTGGCCGGAGAAGGTTTTTGCCCTTTTATGGATAGCTACAATAGTGCTGATATTTGTCGCATATGGATTTAGAAAATTTGGTGGAAGAGAATATTGGGAGTTCCCGCCTATGTTGAGTATTCCACTGCTAGTAGCTTGGGTGTTTTTGATGATTCCTTATTTCGGACAATGGAAAAAGAGCAGCATTCGTCAACCATTATATGTATGGATGTGGTCTACAGGGATACTGTTTTTTCTGATCACTTTTCTAGAACAAAATCTTTGGCATATAGACTGGTTCAGACAATCATTTTTGAGAGAGATCACTGTACAATGGAAAAGTAATGGTGCTATGGTTGGGGCATGGAATCAGATGATCTACGGTAGTTCATTATTTGTAATGGTTAAGTTGAGTAATGATAAACAGTTAGCGAATAACAAACGGGCATTCTTCTTTTACTTTCTCGGGCTTACTAATCTCATGTTTAATTGGGGACATCATATTTATAATGTACCTACTGCTTCTTGGATAAGGCACGTTTCATATGCTATCAGCATGACTGAGTGGCTGATATTTATCAGTATCATACAAGGGTTTAAGCAAAAAATGAAAGAGCAAGAAAAGTACAAACATCTGATCACCTATCGCTTTCTAATAGCCTCTGAATACTGGGTTTTCCTAAATTTAATACTGGCATTATTCATGTCTATACCTGCAATAAACCGCTATACACACGGCACACATATTACTGTCGCTCACGCAATGGGAGCAACTATAGGCATCAATACAATGATACTATTAGCAACGTTTAGTTACATCCTGCGTATAGATAAATTACCGTCTCGTAATATTAAAGCCATTAAGATCGGGTTTATTATTACTCATTTGGGTCTACTTATTTTTTGGCTTGGATTAATTGCTGCCGGAGTAACCAAAGGGTATCGTACAGTAGCAATGAAACTTGACAACTATCAAGAGATCATGAAGCCTGTACTGGATATTTTTAATGTAGTAGCATATTCCGGAACCCTGTTATTGGTCGGGATGTCAATTATTATTTATCACTATTTGGCTTCCTTTAAGAAGACCTCAAAAGAATCGGAGAATTTTTTAGTAAAAGATAAATCATTAGAGACTAGCCTTGTTAACCAACCACAAGAAAATCTAATAGCATGATAAACAACGAGAGTCATTATCAGAAAAATAATCTTACAAAAGAAAAATAATTATTTACAATAAAAGACAATTTTGTCTTTTATTTAATTTTGTTTTGTACCTTTGAATAGAAATGGAACAGAAACCAATTAAACGACGTAAAGAGTTAGTGCCTTTGTCAAGAGATCATCATAATGGTTTGCTATTGTGTTGGAAGATAAGGACCGGCATTAGAACTGAAATTGATCATACACGTATTTCGCAGTATGTACTCTATTTTTTTGAGCACGATCTTAAAGAACATTTTAGACAGGAAGAAGAGTTGCTGTTTTCGTTGCTTCCTGATACTGATGCGATGAAACAAGATGCATTGCAACAGCATGCCAGAATCTGCACATTGGTTGAGGAGATTCGCAAAATAGCAGATATTCCACTATTAGAAGAATTTGCTGACGCACTTGATGCACACATCAGATTTGAAGAACGTCAGCTGTTTCCTTATATAGAACAAACAATTGACCCGTTAATATTGGAAGATGCTGGAAAAAAAATAGAAGCATGTACGCATTCAGCAGAGTTGGAATGGGCTGATGAATTTTGGCTAAAAACTGAATGATATGTTTTCTAAAGCATGCGAATACGGTATAAAAGCAAGTGTCTACATTGCGTCCGAATCAAACGGAGATCGTAAAATAGGAATAGCTGAAATATGCAAACATATCGAGGCTCCACTTCACTTCACTGCTAAGATCTTACAAATCTTAAGTAGACGAAATATTATTAGTTCTCAGAAAGGACTTAACGGTGGATTTTTTTTAGATAATAACCAGAAGAATAGACCTGTGAAAGACATTGTTGAGGCTATTGATGGTGACCAACTTTTTACAGGCTGCGGACTTGGTTTGAAGCAATGCTCTGAAACAAAGCCGTGTCCAATTCACAACCAATTTAAAGAGATCAGGGAGAAACTGAATGCAATGATGGCGGGAACTGATCTTGAAACATTAGCCAACCAATTGAAGAATGGGGAAGCTGTTTTGATTTGATTTTTTTGAAAAAATAAAAGATAAAATTGTCTTTTTTAATATGAAGCGAATTGAATTTTGGATAAGGATAACGTTAGTAAATCTGGCTATAGTGGCTTTGCTAGGTCTTACGCTGCGTAGCAAAATGCTATTTAGTATACCATTTTTAGACTTCAAGCATGTCTTACACGCGCATTCTCATTTTGCTTTTGGAGGTT
>CBFGYQ010000323.1:0-2874 GCA_965652995.1 uncultured bacterium | reverse complement strand
ACAACTATATTTGTCCAAATTTTTTTATGAAAGTATTTATAGCCGGAGCAAGTGGGTTGGTAGGGAGTAATTGTATGAAACATTTTTCTCAACAAGGCTGGGATGTCAAGGGCTCCTACTTTTCTTATGCTACAGAAGGGACGGTTTACTACAACACCTTAGAACCTGAAAATGAGTCCAATTTTGATGTAATCGCATACAACCCAGACATAATAGTTCATTGTGGCGCACTTACCCATGTAGATTATTGTGAAGAGCATGAGGAAGAAAGCTACCAGAAAACGGTTCAAAGCACGAAAAATCTTATAGCGCTGGCAAAAAAATGCAATGCACGTTTTGTTTATATTTCTACCGATTATGTTTTTGATGGGAACGAGGGACCTTATACAGAAGATGCTCCCGTTAGTCCATTAAGTGTGTACGCACGTCACAAGCTAGAAGCAGAACAATTAGCAATAAAAGAGCTGCAAAACACGTTGGTATTGCGCGTAACGAATGTATATGGGGATGAAGAACGTGGAAAAAATTTTATAGCTCGTATTATTGACCAATGTAAAAACAAACAAAAACTTACACTTAAACTACCTTACGACCAATATGCAACACCTGCAAACGCTTGGGATATTGCCAGAGCCATGTTTGTGCTATTGAGAGATGAAAAAAATGGGATTTACCATATTGGCAGTACAGACTTTTTGAACCGTGTGGAATTAGCTTTGCGCGTGCTGCAATATTTTCCTGATGCGGAATATGACTTAATACCCTTGAGCACTTCAGAACTTAGCCAACATGCAAAACGTCCTCTAATTGGTGGATTTGTCAAGAAAAAATTCAGTGATGAGTATCCTGAGTTTTTATTTAGCAATGTAGATGACTATCTGAAAAAGAGTTTATCACAATAAAACTGTGTAACCTTTTTCTTCCTATAAACGATAAGATAATAGCCGCCTAAACATTACATTTGCGGCTATTATTCAAAAAAACACTACAACAAATACAAGAATGAAAAAATTCTCACTCATATTATTAGCTTTCACAAGTGTTATTTTTACCCAATACTCCTGTAAAAGCGACAAATCAAATACTAAAGCAATAAATACAGGCGATGCCGGAAGACCATCAACGTTGATAGCGTATGTAGATATTGACTCATTTGAAGCGAACTACGAGTATTTGAAAGAACAACGTAAAAAATTTACAGACCGCAAGGAAGCGATGCAATCTGAACTGGAACGCTCTGCTCAACAACTTCAATCCAGTGCGCAAACTGCCGACCAAAAAGCCCGTAGCGGTGGAATGACAGAAGCAGAGTTTACTGCAACGCAAAAAAAACTGGGGCAGATGCAACAGAGTTTACAACTGCGCGAACAGTCGCTTACAAGTCAATTACTAAAAGAGCAAGAAGAATTCAATACCAAACTAAAGAAGGATCTAGATTCTTTTTTAAAAGAATATAACAAGGACAAAAAATTCGATTATATACTTTCCTACTCTTCTCTAGGTGGTAGTCAAATATTGTTGGCCAATCCTACCTACAACATTACAGATGATGTGATAAAGGGAATGAATGAACGTGCAGAAAAATCTGATAATAGCAGTGATACGACAAAGAAAAAATAGTATTTTTCATCTGAATTTTTTTATTTTTTATTGGACAGATGGAGCTCAATGATGGCAGATTGATAGCATTTAATAATTTGGTTTTATTATTTGTCATCATGTTCGGTTCTTTCCTAAAATCACACATTTGGAAAATCAAGAACAACATTTTCACCGATCTTTAAGTCTGCTAGACGGCACATTACTCGTTATCGGCTCGATGATCGGTTCCGGTATTTTTATTGTTACCGCAGATATTACAAGAAATGTAGGCAGTGCCGGATGGCTCATAGCTGTATGGGTTATTACAGGGCTAATGACGATGATTGCGGCTATTAGCTATGGCGAACTTGGAGGCATGTTCCCCAAAGCAGGTGGACAATATGTATATCTCAAGGAAGCTTATAATAAATTCATTGCATTTCTTTACGGATGGAGTTTTTTTGCAGTTATACAAACCGGTACTATAGCGGCTGTGGGTGTAGCTTTTTCAAAATTCGCAGCTTACCTTATTCCTGCACTAAGCGAAGACAACAAGCTATTTGAGAGTGGAAGTTTTTCCATTTCTGCGGCTCAATTGATGTCCATAGCAATTATTGCATTTCTTACTTACTCCAATACATATGGTATTAAAGGAGGCAAGATGATTCAAAACACATTTACATCGGCTAAACTACTTTCTTTATTTGGGTTGATATTAGCCGGTGTTTTCATGTTCAATCCTGAAATATGGAATGCGAATTGGGCTACTGGATTTAATGCTACAAAAGAAGTTTCTCAAGGCAATTGGGTAGATATTGGTGGTGCAGCTTTACTAGGCGGTATTGCTGCAGCAATGGTAGGCTCCTTATTTAGCAGCGTAGCTTGGGAGAATGTTACGTTTATAGCTGGAGAAATGAAAAACCCACAGCGCAATATTGGATTGAGTTTGTTTTTAGGAACATTAATAGTTACGATCATTTATGTAGCTGCCAACCTTGTCTATATCGCAGTATTACCTCTCAATGAAATCGCACATGCACCAAAAGACAGAGTAGCTGTAGAAGCATCACAACAGATTTTTGGGAGCATAGGCACAGCGATTATTGCTGTGATGATTATGGTATCCACTTTCGGGTGTAATAATGGTTTGATATTGGCCGGAGCACGTGTTTACTACACCATGGCAGAAGATGGATTGTTTTTAAAAAAAGCAGGAACCTTGAATAAACACGGAGTACCCCAATGGGCTTTATGGGCTCAATGTGTTGTAGCATCTATCCTTTGCCTTAGTGG
>CBFGYQ010000322.1:0-2907 GCA_965652995.1 uncultured bacterium | reverse complement strand
ATGGTTTGATTATCAATAAGCAACCCCACATGATTAATCCGACCTTCCTCATTATCAAAAAAAGCCAAATCACCGGCTTGTGCATTTTGTAAAAAATCAATAGCCGTTCCTTCACTTGCTTGCAAAGAAGCGTCTCTACTTATTTTTTGATTGCATAGCCTATAAGCCATTTGTGTTAGTCCTGAGCAATCTATGCCTGCAATTGTCCTGCCTCCCCATTGATAGGGCGCATGTAAATATTGTTTAGCTACTTTTATCAGTGCTTCAGGTGAGCTATGCAAATCTTTTTGTTTTTGCTTCTTGCCCTTGAATTTCATTTCAATTCCTTCTGCCAAAAAAGAAGTCTTCATTAATTCACTTCCAATAGGTAAAAGGATTTCGCTCTCATTTGTAACCAACTTATCTCCATGCTTTACAACGATGTATCTTGCATCTTTCAAAAAATCTTTCTTAGGAATAACAGAGAGCTGCGACATCTTGCACCAACCATTGTAACCATCCCATTTTGTACGGATCTGCGCCCATCCACGATCATCAACATGTGTCACTTCCACTTTTTCTCCATAAAGCAACTGGCTCGTTTGTTCGGCTTTGTGAGAAGCCTCTTTGCGCATCGGCATTACCGAAACATTGCATAAAGCATAGTGGAGAATCATAAACATGGCGAAGTGTTTTGCAATATTAATTCAATGCGTAGATTATATAAAAAGATGTGTAGTTTTTAACTAGACATCAAATTAGCAACAACTAACCATGCTGTACATTTGCACTATGAAAATATTGAAGAAAGCACTCAAAGGTTTGGGTGTGTTTTTGGGAATAGTGATTTCTGTGCTGCTTATCTTCACTATTTATGTTTATAAAGTATCTGACTTCCCGGAACCTAAGATTACCGACACTTCTTACTACTCACTCGCCTCAAAACAAATAGATACGAACCTTTCGACCATTGATAATAATTGGATCAGAAAAAACGAATACGGGTTGTATGAAATGTATGTTGCCGGAAAACCTTTTGAGCGTGGTGTAATCAATGGTAAACTTTCAAAGCAGTTAATCATAGACCAAGAGGTTGCTTTTACCGATGAGATAAAACGTATGATTCCATCTGACGGCTACCTAAAATTTTTGAAGTATATCGTTGGTTTCATGAATAGAAATCTTCCGGAAAGTGTGACTGATGAATACAAAGATGAGATCTTCGGAGTCTCACATGCAGCATCTTCTGATTTCAATTGGATAGGTGATAATTACGAACGTATATTAAGTTACCATGCAGCACACGATATTGGTCACGCTTTGCAGAATATGATGTTGGTAGGATGTACTTCCTTTGGGGCTTGGGGAGACAAAACAAGTGATGGAGCAATGCTGATCGGTCGCAATTTTGATTTTTGGGTAGGGGATAAATTTGCAGAGAATAAGATCGTCAGTTTTGTAAAACCTGATAAAGGATATGCCTTTGCATCTATTACCTGGGGTGGATTTGTAGGTGTAGTAAGCGGCATGAACGACCAAGGTCTTACTGTTACCATCAATGCAGCCAAATCATCCATACCATCCAGCGCGGCTACACCCGTTTCTTTGGTAGCACGCGAAGTATTGCAATATGCATCTAATATTGAAGAGGCAATTGTGATAGCGAAGAGACGAAAGATGTTTGTTTCCGAAAGCTTTTTAGTGACGAGTGCAAAGGATCATAAAGCCGTGGTGATAGAAAAAACACCGACAGATATTTCTGTTTATGATCCTGCAAAAGATTTTATCCAATGCACCAACCATTACCAAAGCGATTTTTTTCAAAAACAAGAATTGAATATAGAGCAGAAAGCAAACAGCGCGTCAGTGTATCGTTACCAAAGACTACAAGAGTTGATGCAACAAAACTATCCACTTACTCTGCAAAAAATGGCGACTGTACTACGTGACAGAAAAGGTATTGGAAATAAAAATATCGGAAATGGAAATGAAAAAGCAGTCAATCAACTAATCGCACACCACTCCATAATCTTCATGCCAGATAGTTTACGTTTTTGGGTGAGTGCCCCTCCTTGGCAGTTAGGGACTTATGTTTGTTACGATCTTAAAAAAGTGTTTGCATTAAATGGTTTACAAAAAGACACGATCGTTGCTACCAATCTTTACAACATTCCTGCCGACAGTTTCCTTTACACAAATGAATATCAAAATTTCTTATTGTTTAGAAAAAACAAAATGGCATTGCTGCATCACCAACCCGTAGATACTTCCCAAGTAGTTC
Organism: uncultured bacterium; assembly: GCA_965652995.1. Taxonomy (GTDB): domain Bacteria; phylum Bacteroidota; class Bacteroidia; order Chitinophagales; family Chitinophagaceae; genus JAFIGV01. Next base: position 647 of record CBFGYQ010000322.1, on the reverse strand, counting down.
ATTCCAATCCTTTTTTCTATGATGCTTATCGTATTGCAGGTGATTACTGCAAAGAAAAAAAAATGGTACAAACCTGCACTGAAGTACTATCAAGAAGCTCTGAAATACGAGATCGCCACTGTGGAAGAAAGGAAGAGTATCGAAGAGAAAATTAAAGAATGTAAAAAATTGCTTTAAAAAACGTTCGTTAGAATTATAGTCTATCACTTATTTTTACAACCTTCTACACAAGTCAATATTATTAATGAGCGTGCCAGTATACGAAGCAAATTTTGAAAGAAGTAACGCTTGTGTTTTAATTCCTACATACAACAATGCCCAAACCATTGCCTCGGTTATCGAAAAGGTTTTGGAATTTACTACGCATGTGCTAGTAGTTAATGATGGTTCTACTGATAATACACAAGAAATTTTAAAGCAGTTTCCACAAATAAAATTAGTAAGCTATTCTACTAATAAAGGGAAAGGGTATGCTTTAAGAACAGGTTTTAGAGAAGCAGACAAACTCGGTTATGATTATGCAATAACTATTGATAGCGATGGACAACATTACCCAATAGACTTAGTAAAATTTCTGGACCAAATAGAGAAAACTCCAGATACTTTGATCGTGGGTGCAAGGAATATGGATCAGGAAAATGTGCCTA
>CBFGYQ010000321.1:0-2915 GCA_965652995.1 uncultured bacterium | reverse complement strand
GATGCAACCCTATTTCTGCACGTTTTTTCCATCTTTTGATTTGCTTTTGCATCACTTCGTGCGTAGGATTTATATTCTTGTCATAGGATGTCGGCTTTAATGCAGCAAGTATGAAATAAACCGGTTTCAAATTATTTTCCGAATGCAGCTTCTCCATATAAAGAAATGCATCAAAAGGGTCTAATTTATTTAAGAGGAGTACATCTTTACGGTTAATAATTTCTTTAAAATTTGCTTTTAAAAAATCTCTTAGAAAGCCACCGATGTTGCGCCTAGTTCCTTTATGCAAATAAGAATAGGCCATGTCAATATCATACGTTGGAGTGTATTGAAACTGTGACAATTGTACAGGAATGTCTTTTTCTTTCAGCAATAAATACAACTGATAAACCCATTCATCTAACAATGGCCGCTCAAGCCAGCCATTCTTATACATACAACTTTCCGTTGCAGGATAGCGATTATGTTTGTCTGGTTTGTATGCATAATATTCCTCGTATCGAGAAAGCAGAAAAAACACAGCACTGAACACATCAAAAGAAACATCAAAATTTTGACCTTGACCATTAAAAAATACCGGAATATCATTCCACCGACTAGCTTCTATTGGTTGTTCTCGTATACCTTCCTCCCACAAAAGTCCATAATCAAAAACAGACATCGCTTTTTCACGTCTTTCTCCATAAGAAATAAAAAAAGGCAAGTCTGCTATTTCTTCTTCATCGTTTGTAATAGTATAAGAAACATGTAAGACAGATTTAAAAATCCAGTCTGCTGTATAGTGTAACCGAGGACTATCCTGTTTACAAAAAATCGTTATAGCTGCCATATTAAATTCTACCTTTCTCCTTCCACATTTGCTGAAAAGATTTTTTAGGGAAATACAAATTATCGCGATGCAATGCCCAACTCGTTTTGAATAATTTATTTACTAGTTTTTCTTTGGTACCAGCACCAGCCATATTCATCAAACTCCGGCTCATCATCCCTTTTCTCCAGATTTTCCATCCTATATTCTCACTAAAATCATTAAGATGTTCTGACTCTGCTATGTGTCTATTCTCCAAAAGCATTTCATGAATATTTATTTTTACCGGACATACTTCCGTGCAATTTCCACAAAGACTTGATGCGTAACTGAGATGTTTATATTCTTTCATCCCTTTCATGTGTGGAGTGATAACCGAACCTATGGGTCCACTATAAGTTGCTCCGTAGGCGTGACCGCCAATATTTTTATAAACCGGACAAGCATTCAAACAAGAACCGCAACGAATGCAGTACATGCTTTCTCGGATCTCTTTTCTATTGATCAAATTGGTGCGCCCATTATCCAATAGTATAACATACATTTCTTCCGGCCCGTCAGTTTCACCATCTTGTTTAGGTCCGGTAAAAATCGAATTGTATACCGTTACATTTTGACCCGTACCATAAGTAGCCAGCAACGGCCAGAAAAGTGATAAATCCTCAATAGAAGGCAGCACTTTTTCTATCCCAACTATGGCAATTTGTGTTTTTGCAAAAGCTGTTGATAGCCTTCCGTTACCTTCATTTTCGCTTGCGCAAACTGCACCTGTATCTGCTATGATAAAGTTCCCGCCTGTCAACCCAACGTCCGCTATCGGATATTTTTCTCTGAGATTTCTTCTAGCTATCTGCGTCAATTCTTTAGGTGGCAAGTTTGGAGGTGTTCCAAGCTTTTCATGAAAAACCTTTGCAACATCCTCTTTGCTTTTGTGCATAGCAGGTGTTACAATGTGGTAAGGTGCTTCGCCGTCTAACTGTTGTATATATTCTCCTAAATCCGTCTCTACGCTTTCAATATCATGTTTTGCAAGAAAATCATTTAAGTGTAGTTCTTCTGTTACCATCGATTTCATCTTCACAATACGCTTCGCATTCTTTTCTTTACATATCTGCAATACGGCATCCAAAGCATCTTGCGCAGTTTCTGCCCATATTACATTACCTCCTCTGGCTGTAAAATTCTTTTCGAACTGTTCAAGATTTTTATCAAGATTCTCAATCGCTCTCCATTTCGTATTTTTTGCTTTTTTTCTTGCTGCATCCAAATCCGCAAACTGCATTTTCCCTTTCACTACTGTCTCAGCATATTTCTGAATATTAAACGCAAGCTTTCGTTTATGCTCCAAATCATGAGCCTTCACGTTGCTTTTGGCAAGAAATGTTGCTTTATTATCCATGGGTTAAAAATAACCTAAACTACCAAACCTCAAAACCTATTATTGTTATTAAAAAGTTTTTAAGGCTTGATTCTACACTTGCTACTTACTACTCCTATATTTACAACATGATTCAGTTTGAAAAATTCACTTTAGATAACGGCTTACGTGTGATCGTGCATCAAGATAAGAACACCCCAATGGTAGCGGTAAATGTGTTGTATGATGTGGGTGCACGAGATGAAGACCCGGAACGTACCGGGTTTGCTCATTTATTTGAGCATCTTATGTTTGGCGGCTCTGAGAATATCCCTCAGTATGATGAGCCGTTACAAATGGCCGGTGGAGAAAACAATGCCTACACCACCAACGATATTACCAACTATTATATTCAACTTCCTTTAGAAAACCTCGAGACTGCACTTTGGCTTGAAAGTGACCGTATGAAAAGTCTTGCATTCAACAAAAAAAGTTTAGATGTGCAGCGCAAAGTGGTGTGTGAAGAATTTAAAGAACATTATATCAACAAACCATATGGCAATGCCTGGGAACACCTTCGCCAACTTGCTTACAAAAAACATCCTTATCAGTGGATGACAATAGGTAAAGAACTAAAACATATCGAAGAAGCACAATTAGAAGATGTAAAAAACTTTTTCTTTAAACACTACCGTCCTAATCATGCTGTGCTTTGTGTAGCAGGCAATGTAACCGTTGAGCAAGTGAAAA
>CBFGYQ010000320.1:0-2929 GCA_965652995.1 uncultured bacterium | reverse complement strand
TTTTTTATAAATGTAAATGTTGTGCGTTCACGGGCTCACCAAAAAAATAGCTGGCATGCTCATCAAAATCTTTTGCGTCATCTGTAGTGAAGAACTGTACGTTCTCGTTTTTTGTAATACTAGTTTCGATCTCAGGATGACGGTGTAAATAGTCCTTTAAACTTTCTGCTACCAACTCGCCTTGAGATAAGATAGAAACATCTTTCGGAGCATGTTTTTGTATTTTATCTAATAGTAGCGGATAATGCGTACATGCAAGTAGAATAGTGTCTATTTCATCAGATTGTGAGAATAAAGCATCTACATATTTTTTCACAAAATAGTCCGCGGCTTCTGTTTCGTATTCATTGTTTTCAATCAAAGGCACCAGTTGCGGGCAAGCAATTTGGAATACACTGGCGTCTGGTGAAAATTTTTTGATCTCGATGGGATAAGACTGCGAGTCAACTGTTCCCTTCGTACCCATGATGCCTATCTTTTTTGTTTTGGTATAATCTCCTATTATCTCTGCTGAAGGTCTTATCACACCCAATACTCTTTTATCGGGATTTGTAACAGGCAGATTCAAACGCTGAATATTTCGAAGTGCCTTAGCAGACGCAGTATTGCAAGCAAGAATCACTAATGGACAATCTTGTTTAAAAAACCATTGAACACATTCCCAAGTATATTCATAAACCGTTTCAAACGAACGATTGCCATAAGGTGCTCGTGCATTGTCTCCTAAATAAACGTAATCATACTGCGGCATCAAATCTTTAATGGCTCGAAAAACAGTGAGTCCTCCATAGCCGGAGTCAAAAATGCCAATGGGTCTCGTAGAGGTCATGTGGTTACGAAGGTAGTATTTACAAAAAACAGATCATGATCGGAAATACAGACGTAGGAATATGAAAAACACATATCACCTCTTTTGAGGGATATCAAAATAGTTTTTCGATGTCCTATATATTTTTAGTAAATTTATGTGTGGGCAAGAAACTAATAATAACGCTTTTGTTGATGGTGAATGTAGTTGCAGCATTTGCGTTAAGAGGAGTTTACAATAATCTCGAAACTGCCCTTGATAATCCAGAAAAAGTAAAATCACTACGAGTTACCTATCGCTTTATTGATACCATCCCTGATGTGTTCGATCAATTTCCAAATTTAGAAGTTTTGCATCTCAATGATAATAGACTTCGCAGCATTCCAAGCTCTGTTTTCAACTGCAAAAAATTAAGAATACTAAAACTGACTCGCAACAAGATCCGCCATGTGCCTGAAGAAATAGGCAACTTAAAAAACTTAGAACAACTATCGCTCAGCTTCAATAATATCACAGAATTACCTGAGTCTATCGGGAAACTTAAAAAACTGAAAGTTCTTTTTATAAAAGGAAATCAATTTTATTCTTTACCTAAAAGCATTGGCGAGCTTAAAAATCTGGTGGAATTTAATGCAGCTTCCTGCAATCTGCAATCAGTACCCCAAAGCCTTTCTAACCTAACGAAATTAGAACAGTTAGATCTCTCAGATAATATGCTCGAAACCCTGCCGGAGAAGATGGGGAATATGAAGGAGTTGAAGTTTCTGTATTTACAAAAAAACAGATTGGTGAGAATTCCACTTTCTATAGGCAACTGTAAAAAATTACAAGAATTGGATGTGGTCTATTGCGGTGCTATGATTCTACCTTATACACTTTCAGGCATCCAAAAACTGGATCTAGTGTACATAGATCCGCGCACTATTTGCTTTTATCCAGATCCACGCTACCGTTTTCGTCAAAGAATAACTGTGGTAGATTTTGCTACTACCCGATATCGTTCCTCGCAGACGATGCAATAATTTTTCCTCAACAGCTATTATCTAAAGCCATTGAGCTTTAAAAACTATATTTGCAACCCAAGTATTTTTTATGTTGAACATCCAACTTTTCAGAACCGAAAAAGAGCGAATTCTCGAAGGACTGAAAAAGAAAAATTTTAAAGAAATTGAGTTAGTAGAGCAGATCATAGCTCTAGATGAAGACCGTAGAAAGCTGCAAGCAGAGAGTGATACTATTGCTTCTACAATTAATGCGTCCTCAAAAAACGTAGGTGCATTAATGGCACAAGGAAAAAAAAGAAGAAGCAGAAAAATTAAAAACGGAAGTAGCATCTCGTAAAGAACAATCTAAAGATTATTTACATAAAATAGCTGCGATTGAAAATGAAGTATATGAAAGCTTAGTACGCTTGCCTAATCTTCCTCATAGTTCTGTACCTATTGGCAAAACACCCGAAGAAAATGAAGTGGTGCGCCAACATGGTGAAACACCGGATTTATCAGCACAGAAACTTGCGCATTGGGATATAGCTGCAAAATATTCTTTGATTGATTTTGAGTTGGGTAATAAAATCACGGGGAGTGGTTTCCCTGTGTATGTAGATAAAGGTGCAAAATTGCAACGTGCGTTAATAAGTTATTTTCTAGATTATAATACACAAGCGGGGTACAAAGAATATTATCCACCGTACATGGTGAATGAAGTATCAGCATTTGGTACGGGTCAGTTGCCGGATAAAGAAGGACAGATGTATGAAGCAACGGAAGACAGATTATTTTTGATACCTACTGCAGAAGTGCCAGTTACCAATATTTACAGAGATGAAATAGTGAAGGAGCTACCCATTAAAATGACGGCATATACACCTTGTTTTCGTAGAGAAGCAGGTAGCTATGGTAAAGATGTGCGAGGCTTGAATCGTGTGCATCAATTTGATAAAGTAGAGATCGTGCAAATCACCCATCCTGAAAAGAGCTACGAAGCGTTGGAAGAAATGGTGAAACATGTGGAAGGGCTTTTACAATCATTAGGATTGCAATACAGAATATTAAGACTGTGTGGCGGTGATATGAGTTTTGCGTCGGCACTTACCTACGATTTTGAAGTGTATAGTGCAGC
>CBFGYQ010000319.1:0-2931 GCA_965652995.1 uncultured bacterium | reverse complement strand
GCAACTAAATATTGAAACAGTTGAACAAGAGATTTCAAATGCAAAACAGAAATTATTGACTGCAAGAGAAAAGAGAATCAGACCTCAAACAGATGATAAATGTTTACTGTCTTGGAATGCATTGATGAGTATTGCGTTAGTAAATGCCGCAACAACATTGAATGATAAAACCTATTTGAAACTTGCAGAGCAACAAATCCAAAAACTGCTTGAAAATTTTGAAAAGGAAGGTTAACTTTTTCATGTATGCAAAAACGGAAAAGCCAGAATAAACGTGACGCTAGAAGACTATGAAACACTTATTCAAGAATTATTGTAAATAGCTAGTGCAACAAGCGAAGAAAAGTATTTACTCAGAGCAAATGAGTTTTGTGAAAAGGTGATTGAAGAGTTTCAACAAAAGAGTGGAGTGTTGTTTTATTACACGTCAATTCATTCGCAAAATGTACCTATACGAAAGGTAGATCAGTACGATGGAGCCGTACCTTCTGCAAACGCAATAATGGCTCACAACCTATCCTTGTTAGGAATGATTATGAGTAAGAGTGAGTGGGCAGAACAGTCTTATCAAATGTTGCAACAGTTATACACTGCAACAACAAAGCATACCTTGTCATTTGCTTACTGGGCTGTACTTTCCCAACGTAGTGTTTATGGTTTAAAGACAATGATTACAGTCGGAAAACACAGCAATGAAATACATAACGAACTACAGCAAAAATTATTACCCCATTGCTACAAATTCTTTTTGAAAGAGAAGGAATACAACATACCGATCTTGATAGATAAAAATCATTCGGATGAAACGCATATATTTGTTTGCTTACAAGATGCTTGCCTTTCTCCTGTTACAAACGTGGTTGATGTTTTAAAACTGGTTTGAAAAAATAAATTTCAGATTAAAGAAAGCTATTGATTGGAGAACAAATTTTTTTAAAGACTTGCATTTTTGGAAAAAACTTTAAATATTGTGTGCGGTTTATGCACAATGGTGTGTTAAAACCAAAAATTTTACTTTTATTTGCCTAATTGCAAAAACATAACAATAACTAAAAAAAGTATGAAACAACTTACCCTGAAGATTTCTGCTGTCGCTTTTTTGGCATTAGCTGCAAGTTGTGGAAGTTCAGGTACAGGAGGTCAATTAGTAGGAAGCAATAATTCGATGAACTACAAAGCCCCTGTTCCACTTGGTATGGTATATGTGCCTACTGGTATCTTAAGAATGGGAGCGAGCGACGAAGATGTTCGTGGTAGAAATGACGCCTTGTTGCGTACAGCTCAGGTTACGGGGTTTTATATGGATGCCACTGAAATCTCCAACGCTGAATACCGCCAGTTTACCAACGCCGTACGTGATTCTATAGCACATACGATTTTAGGTGACTTTATCGATGATGAAAATGGTAACCAGCGCATAGATTATCGCAAAAGAATCAATTATGCGAATCAAGATGTTCAAGATCAGCTGATGGGTTTGTACCTTGATGCATCTCAAACAGGTTGGGGTAAAAAGCAGTTTGATAATTCAAAATTGGTTTATCACTACGAAACATTTGATTATGGTTCTGCTGTGGCTAATTCTTCACAACCACAAACAAATTATCTACGTAAGTATGATGTAGCTATCTATCCTGACACTACAGTTTGGGTTCGTCAATTCAATTATTCTTATAACGAACCAATTGCATTGCAATACAACTGGTTTCCTGCATTTAATAACTATCCTGTTGTAGGTGTAAATTATTTTCAGGCAGAAGCATTTTGTAACTGGCGTACAAATCTTTGGAGAGCAGAGCGCGAAAGAAACAAACAATATTTCGAAGGTGATTTCCGCTTGCCTAACGAAATGGAGTGGGAATGGGCCGCACGTGGTGGTCGTAACGAATCTCCTTTCCCTTGGGGCGGTCCTTATGTTGTAAACAAAAAAGGATGTTATTTGGCAAACTTCAAACCTCAGCGTGGCAACTATGCTGCTGACGGAGGTCTTTATACCGTACCAGTAGATCGCTACTGGCCTAATGATTACGGTCTTTACAATATGTCAGGTAATGTGAGCGAATGGACTAGATCTAACTATAATGGTACAGCTTACCAAACAGTTGCAGATATGAATCCAAATATTCGCACAGAGCTTCGTGAAAACGATCCTCAATGGCTTCGCCGTAAAGTAATACGTGGTGGTAGCTGGAGAGATGTACAATACTATCTACAAGTAGGCACAAGAGATTGGGAATTCGCAGATACTGCTAAATCTTACATTGGTTTCCGTTGTATATATGGTAAACTAGTGCCTACACTTACAAATAGACAATAATAAAAACGTTCATAAATAAAAAAAATACCTAAGCAAAAAAAAAGAACATGAATTCAATAGCGCTTTTCTTCGAAACTAAACAAGGAAAATACTTCAAAAACCTAATCATAGGTTTGGGAGCCGCGGTGGTACTTATTGGTGCGTTGGCTAAAATCCAACACTGGTCTTGGGCTGGTCCTGCTTTGACAATCGGTATGTGTACAGAGGCGTTTATCTTTGCGCTTTTAGGTATTTTACCACCCCACAAAGATTATTATTGGGAAAGATACTATCCTAATTTGGATGAAAATCCGCATGTTGAAGCTTATAGAAAAGGTGTAAAAGCTGCTGGTCAGGGCAAGATTGGAGCATCGGCTTCAAAATCATTAGATCAAATGTTGGAAGACGCACAAATCACTCCTGCTAACCTAAGTAAGTTGAGTGATAACTTCCAAAAATTTGGAACTGTCGTAAATCAAGTTAAAGATATTTCTGAAGTTACTTCTGCTACAAATGCATATTCTCAAAGTGCTCGTGAAGCTGCCGGTGCTTTAGGTGAAATGAAATCAACTTTTCAAGGTGCTGCTAACACCATGAGTTCTTTTAATAACGCTGCAGACGATACTGCTAAATTT
>CBFGYQ010000318.1:0-2933 GCA_965652995.1 uncultured bacterium | reverse complement strand
TAAAAGACAATGGTATTGGAATGAATAAAGAAACCCAGTCACACATCTTCGAAAAGTTCTATCGTGCACACACAGGAAATCTGCATGATGTGAAAGGTTTTGGATTAGGATTAAATTATGTAAAAGCGATTACAGAGGCACATGGCGGCAAGGTAAAGGTTGAAAGCGCCTTGAATAAAGGAAGTGTATTTACAGTTACGTTTCCGTTAGCTAGTTAATCTATCATCCATACAGTTCCTGATGAATATCTTTTTTCTCGTAGCCAAGGTCTAAGAGTCTTTGCTTTGCTTCATCGATCATATTGCGCCAGCCACAAAGCATGAAATGCGCTGGTTGTTTTTCTTTACACAATTCTTCATATACACTGTGAACATATCCGGTCTTACCATTCCAGCTCTCTCTAGAAAGTGTCGGTATAAAATGAAAGGTTTCCAACTCTTCTTCCAGTTGTTTTAACTCATCGAAGTAAAGCAGATCTTCTTGAGTGCGCGTACCAAAAATGAGGTAAAGGTTTCTATGGGAGATTTTATGCTCGTTCACATAATGCATCATACTCCTAAAAGGTGCAATACCAGTGCCTGTGCAAATCATAAAAAAATCCTTGTCCAGCATTTCCGGCAATACGAAAACACCATGTGGCCCACGCAAGGTTAGTTCTGAACCTTCCTTCACCTCATCGAAAAAAAATCGGGTGCCTGCCCCTCCTTCCACAAAAACTATCACCAATTCTATTATGTTACTACCATCAGGCATTGAGGCAATACTGTAACTCCGCCAACGACGGTTTTTCTGTTCATGAATGGGAAGGTCTAATGTTACAAATTGCCCTGGTCTGAAATCAAAGGATGTTGTTTCAGGAAGCTGAATCCAATACCGGCGTGTATTGGGAGTTGCTTGCTGTACATTAGTAACAATGCCTTTTTGCCATGCAGGTATCATAACCTACAAGGTACAATTATTTTACAAAGAAGTACCCAACTGCAAGCCATACTAACCCTTTGCCTAAAAAGAACAAGAATCCCCAAAAACCTACTTTCTTTATCCATTTCACCACTTGATGATGTTTTAAAGATGCTGCTCTCATTAGTTGGCAATTATTTGATACGTTTTAAAATCGCTTGTCATTGGCGCAGGTTTACCTTCTGCTTTCGCAGCAGCTATATCCGCAAACCCTCTTTTATGCCCTTCTATAAATGCAGGAGATTTTGTCCAGTCTTTAAATGCTTCTTCAGAATCCCAGTAGCTTACAATTAAATAATTATCACCTGGTTTTTGAGGTTTTAATACGTGCATATTCACGAAACCGGGCATAGTATCAATGGCTTTTGCTCTAGACCCGAACAGTTCTTCAAATCGTTCTGCATACTCAGGTGAACAATTGATATAATTTACCGCAACAAATTTCTTATCCATTATTTTTCAAATTGAATTGCAAAAATATTTCTGTCACACAATTGTCATTTTCAAAAAATGGAAATGAATTTCTATGATTGGGAAATGCTTAGAGTTGCTTTTGCATGATATAATCATTCATCCAATAACCATTACCAATATCAATGTCTTCTTCAGCAGTAATCTTAAAACCGTTTCGCTCGTAGAATGCAACGGCTTTATTTTGACGGTTTACATTTAGGGTGATGAATTTATTTTGCATTTCGGCAGCAGATTTGGCAACAGCATTCATTAGCAATTTTCCCACACCTCTTCCTTGTGCAGATGGGAGGATGTATAGTTTGTGAAGTTTGGTTTTGGCAGAAGTAGTGTAGTTTGTTTCAAAACCTGCAAATCCTAAAAACTCATTGCCATATTTTGCTAAAACAAACTGTATGCCTTTGTTCATTTGTTCTGTTAACGACTCTGTCGAGTACATCATATTGAGCATATAAGCTATTTGCTGTTCTGATAATATTTCAGCGAAAGTATCTTGCCATGTAGGAAATGCAATGGATTGAATATGGGGAATATCATCAACTGTAGCTGATAGTATTTGAATAGGTTCACTCAATTCGTTTAAACTTTTGTGGGGTTACATTAATTCGTAGCTATCATATATCTCCATAAGAACAGGAGTTTGTGCATTATCTAAAATACGACTCATGATGCTGAAATAATGTTGAGAGACTGTGACGCAACCATCGCTTTGAAAGAGGGGATACATGATCTCTGCATCTGGTATGCTCTTATGCCCATGTAGCACTACACTGCGCGAATAGGCATTATTATTCGTTTCATCCAAACCATGTAATCGATAAGATGTACCCCATCGTCCATTGTATTTCGTTCCAATTTTGTATCTGCCAACAGAAGTACACCCGCAACCTATTTCATTACTATATTTTCTGCCTTTAAGATATGCCTCATTACACCTGCCATGAGATACCAATCCACTATCAACAAATTTATTAGCCTTAAAATCGAAGATGAAAAAACGAAATGCTCCCGAAGCCGGATTCATGTTAATTATAAAACAAACCGAAGTGTCGTAACCGTTTGAAGATGCGTATGTCCTCAATGCAACTGCTTTTTCGGTCATTGACAAAGAACGCTTTTCTATTGTTACTGCATTGGGACTTGTAGTGGTGACTTCTGTAGGCTTGATCACGTCTTTCTCTATTGCGAAAGCAAAAGATCCAAAGTGTGTAAGCAAAACAGAGAATACCAGAATAGCTATTTGTTTTTTCATTTAAACTTTTTCTCCTCCAAAAAAGAGTTAGAAATCAAACAATATTGATAGCTATAGGTAGTTAAGTTTGTATTAAGCAAAGCGAAGATATCATTTGACATCAAAATATCAAATATTTAACCAACAGTTTCTCACCCAATGGCGTCATAGTAATATGAACCATTACAATAGACAATAGCCGAAGACAGTTTCCTATTTTTAATGCCTATCGAATATTCGGAAGAAGATATAATTAAGGGTTGTAAAGAGG
>CBFGYQ010000317.1:0-2937 GCA_965652995.1 uncultured bacterium | reverse complement strand
AATGTATAAAGCGCAAGCACTTCCATACCATCAATCGCACAACCGGCACGCATTCCCAAACCAATACCAATGCCTAGAAAGAAGCCTCCGAAAATAGAAGCCAATGGTTTATCATGTGTAATGACAGGGTATTCTAAAAATTGTAAAACAACAGCGAGGCAAACGACTGTCGCCAATGTTTTCCAAGCGAATTTTTTATTGATCTGCAAAGCTCCCATGATGATGAACGGAATATTCAACAACACCAACACAATACCCAAATTATAATGGAATAATTCATGCATCAAAAGCGAAACACCCGTCACGCCTCCATCAATAAATCCGTTAGGCACCAAAAAACCTTTCATGGCAAAGCCGCAAAAAAGAATACCGAAAAGGATGTAAAGAGTATCTTGAATGGTGTAAAGACTACTGGATGCCTTCATGCAATATGCTTAATGTATTTTTGATTTTACTTCCGCAAGATAAGCATCCTTTTTTGCCTTGCGTGTTTGTATAGCTGTAGGCGTGAAGTAATTGTGGCTTTCTAAAAATTTGACTTGTAATTTATTCCATTCATTTTCTTCAGTAATGATACCATAAACAGAAAGTTCTTCGAATAATTTATTACCGATCTTCCAAAAATCATCTCGACCCAAATAATCGAGATCTGCATCAGCAAGTATTTGCTCTAAGTGATTATGTGGTGTTTGCGGAATACGTGTGGCCATGATCATTCCACAAATAGTTTCTATTTGCTCTGCGTCGTAGCCATAATCCGGTAGGTATTTCCGCACGATATCGCAGGAAACTTTCTCATGTTCTTTTGGACCTTTCAAAAATCCACTATCATGAAACAATGCTGCAGTCAGCAGCAATTTCATATCAATCCCTTTTATTCCTTCACTTTTCCCTATTTGCCTTGCAGCATCTACCACATCTTTTACATGTTCTACGCTATGGTAGGAAAGGTGTTTGGGAAGTTCTTTTTTCAGTTTTTGAAGGATGAATCGTTTAGCCTCACTGAATTTCATATCAAATAGAATTGAAGCTAATTTAGAAAATATCTTTTATCATCGTTAACACTAAAGCGAGTTTTTTCTGTAAAACAAAAGCAGAAAGAATTTTGGCTCTTTCTGCTTTTTCAATCACCACATTTCAAACCATCATTGCACCATTAGTCGCCCTGTAGCTTTTTCATTCTTGTCGTTACTCAATTCCAAAAGATAAACGCCTGTAGTAAGTTGAGGAATCTGCATTTTGGTTATAGGTGTACGGCTAGAATATTCCAACACTTTCGCTCCGGTTATATTTCTCAAAATACATTTTTTGCCACCTATTTTGTTGTCGATAGTAAGTACAGAATTGGATGTAATAGGGTTTGGGTAAGTTATCAATGCCGATTGGCTAATATCCTTAACAGCAGTTGTTTTTCTTGAAACTTTCTTGGCAATATGATTAAGCCTTTCTTGGGTGCCACCAATTGCCCAGTTCGCCCCTGTATCAAATTTGCCTCCTGCGATCACACTCCCTTTAAAAATCACCATTTTATTTATTTCATCATCTACCGAAAACCAATTTCCTTTGCTGCCCATTCCAGATGGATATTCAAATAAGTTGAAGCAATTTTCTATAACAGGTCCCATCATATTGTAATTATAAAAATCACCTCCAATTAATACCGTGTCTGCTTGTACACAGAATGTATTGAAGCTATTTGCTCCACCACCCATTACTAGATAATCGTTCATAACTCCCGAAAAAGGTTTCCAGTTACCGGCATTGTCAAGTTGCAATAGGAGGTTAGAGTCGGTTGCTGAAGTGCGTTTACAAATAGCATATACAGAATCTTTATAGATGCCGATGTCCATTACTTCATTCTCTGAGCTATTTATGAACGTTTCAAAACCGTTGGCTTCTGTCCATTTAATGATGTTAACAACATTATTCATCCAAGAAAAGCTACCGCCGATGTATAATACCCCTTTATGTTCTTTTATTGTATTTACATTACCATCAAGATTGGGCATTTGCCCCCACATTGATCCATTCCATTTTGCAACATTCACTTCAGACATAGCAGCGCATACATCAAAATCTCCGGCAGCATACAATTCATTATTATACACCTCAAAATCTTTTATTGTACCGTAAATACATCCTGCACTGTTCCATTTGCTACCATCCCAATATGCAACATTGGTTACTGGTGTATTGCCTGCCATTGTAAACGAACCACCTACAAAAATATTTCCCTGAAATTCTTGTATAGCGTAAATGATTCCATTCACACCATTACCCAAATCATGCCATTGATACACGCCATTGCTCTCTGTGACATAAGCAAGATTATTAACGCTCACACTACTATCTGCTTCTGTAAAATTTCCACCCACATATAGTTTGTCTCCTGCAGTATTTACATAAAGTTCTGTTACTTCTCCATTTACACCTTTACCTACATTCTCTGTACCACAACCGGCTATTGGCCCGTAACCGGGTTGTATCCAAGCCAGTTCGTCTGTTGTAAAACCATAATTATTTGCCCATTCACTTAGTTGAGGGTAGTTCATTTCCCGCACATAAGCAAGATTAGATTTAGCTTGTACCATTCTTGAAATATCTTCATGACCAGTTGCCATCATGAGATAACCGACTGCACAAAAATTATTGTAGTCATCAATAAAAATTGGTGTGCGATATGAGTATTTATCGTTGATAGGAAAGTTTCCTTTTTGCCAATATTCATGCAATCTATCTAAGGCAATATTTCTATTCGCCATTTGTGAAGGAGCAAGAGAAGTGACTAATCTATTACGAAGTGTTTGCTCCACAAGAGAAAGATGAAGACGTATCCAATCTCGGTCTGTGTATTTTTCGTTTGAAAGTGTAGGAAAAGAAGAAATATCCTTTTGTTCTTTCCAACATTTGTTTACTTCTACTAAGTTTTCGAATACA
>CBFGYQ010000316.1:0-2953 GCA_965652995.1 uncultured bacterium | reverse complement strand
GATAAGATGAATGACTTAAGCAAAGCCATTGGTGCCAAAGACAAGGATAAGATCCAAAAAGAAACAGAAACCCTCAATGATATTTCACGTCCTTTTGCAGAACGAGTAATGGACGTTGCATTGAAGGATGCTATGAAAGGAAAAAAGATCATGTAAACAAAAAAGACCGCTATGTAAAGCGGTCTGTTAATGTTGAATGAGCGCAGTCGAAGCCGTAATAGTTTTTTTCGAATGCTCAATGAACTATCAGTAAATCCCAAAAATCATCTCACTATTCCCGTAGCGAAACACTTAACTTTGCCGATTATTTCTAATTTCTAGATTCTTCAATTCAACATATGAGTGTTCCTACACAAGTAGTAGAAGATGTGGTCATCAAATTTGCAGGTGACAGTGGTGATGGTATGCAGCTTACAGGTTCTCAATTTACCAACAACACCGCCCTTATAGGCAACGACCTTTCTACTTTCCCCGATTTTCCTGCCGAAATACGTGCTCCTCAAGGCACTTTACCCGGTGTCAGTGGTTTCCAGCTTCGCTTTTCCAGCAATAGCGTTTTTACACCCGGCGATGCTTGCGATGTATTGGTAGCTATGAATGCTGCGGCATTGAAGGTGAATTTAAAAGCGTTAAAACCTAATGGAATCATAATAGCAGATACCAATGGTTTTGATTCTAAAAATCTACGTCTAGCCAATTACACTGATGGCGACAATCCATTGGAAAACGATTCTTTGAAAGGCTATGAATTGCATAAAATAGATATTACCAAGCTCACACGTGAGGCTTTGAAGGATATCCAAATGGGCGTAAAGGAAAAAGACCGTGCAAAAAACATGTTTGTACTTGGGTTCCTTTATTGGCTCTATAATCGTGACATGACGAGTACGTTTTCTTTTCTTCATGATAAATTTTCTAAGAAACCGGAAATTCTCGAAAGTAATATTCGCTCCTTGCAAGCGGGTTACAACTACGGCGATACAGTGGAGGCTTTCATGTCGCGTTACAAAGTAGAAAAGGCTAAGTTGAATGCCGGTAAGTATCGAAACATTACAGGAAATACAGCTTTAACCTATGGATTGATAGCTGCTTCCGAAAAATCTGTACTTCCCATTTTTCTAGGTACTTATCCTATTACACCTGCATCAGACATATTGCATGAACTATCAAAACTAAAAAGTTTTGGTGTTCGCACTTTTCAGGCAGAAGATGAAATTGCCGGTATTTCTGCTGCGATTGGTGCAGCCTATGGTGGCAGTTTAGGTATTACCACTACTTCTGGTCCGGGCATGGCGTTGAAAACGGAAGCTATGGGGTTAGCTGTCATGTTAGAAATCCCATTATTAATAGTAAACATTCAACGTGGCGGACCTTCTACAGGATTGCCAACCAAAACGGAACAAAGTGATTTATTGCAAGCTTATTATGGTCGCAATGGAGAATGCCCGATGCCGATAGTTTCTGCAAGCACGCCAAGTGATTGTTTTGATGCAGCATATGAGGCCGTTCGTATTGCAGTTCAGCATATGACTCCTGTTATTTTATTGAGTGATGGTTACATTGCAAACGGTGCCGAGCCTTGGCAATATCCCCAAAGCGAGCAACTGCAACCGATAGAAGTAAAATTCAAAAAAGGACTGCATAGTGAAGAAGCAAAATTTCTACCTTATAAACGTGATGAAAATCTAGTTCGGGATTGGGCAGTTCCCGGTACAGCAGGTTTAGAGCATCGTATTGGTGGATTGGAAAAAGAAGATAAAACCGGGAATGTATCTTATGATGCGGAGAACCATCAGCATATGGTAAAAACCCGACAAGCTAAAGTAGATAAGATAGCTGATCATATCCCACTACAAACACTCGACAGTGGCCCTGAAAAAGGGGATGTATTGGTTCTCGGCTGGGGCAGCACTTATGGAGCTATCAAAACTGCTGTTGAATTATTACAATCTCAAGGAAAAACTATAGCACATGCACATTTAAGACATCTTCGTCCATTCCCTAAAAACCTTGGAGACATCTTGAAGAATTATAAGCATGTTCTTATTCCGGAGATCAATAATGGTCAATTAATAAAAATCATTCGCGACCAATATTTTGTAGATGCAAAAGGTTACAACAAAATAAAAGGTACACCCATGACAAGAACAGAATTGGTTGAAGCGATACAGGAATTGTTGTAATTCTTAATTATCTAAAATCATCATTCACATCGACTGGCTACTAACCAAACAAATACTGGGCAAAACAAAAATCCCTCGCTAATAACGAGGGATTTCTTTATAAGAATTTATAAAAATACTATGCTTCAGTTTTTTCTTCTTTTTTGGCAGCAGCTTTCTTCGCTTTTTTATCACCTGTAATCAACTGTTTTTTCTCTTTAATACGAGCAGATTTACCACTACGTTCACGTAGATAGAACAATTTAGCACGACGTACACGACCTACTTTGTTCAACTGGATAGAATCAATATTTGGAGAAAGTAGTGGAAACAAACGCTCAACACCTATTCCATCAGATATTTTACGAACAGTGAAAGATTGTGTAGCACCCGTACCTTGACGTTTGATAACATCGCCTTTGAAAGACTGGATACGTTCTTTAGTACCTTCTATGATTTTATAGTTAACAGTCACGTTATCGCCGGCTTTGAATTTTGGAAATTCTTTTTTACCGGACATTTGCTCGTGAACAAATTCTACTGCGTTCATCTTAATTAAAATTTGGGACGGCAAAGGTAACTGCTATCCACCGTATTTTCAAAAAAAATCTTCATTTATTCTATTCTTCGTTTTCTAGCAGGTCAGGACGACGTTCTTCTGTACGTTTTACAGCCATTTCATGTCGCCATTCATCAATTTTTCTAGGGTCACCACTCAATAATATGTCAGGCACCTTCATACCACGCCATTCTGCCGGACGAGTGTAAACAGGAGGAGCCAGTAAATTATC
>CBFGYQ010000315.1:0-2969 GCA_965652995.1 uncultured bacterium | reverse complement strand
AAAGGAGCATACGTTCTAAAATATAAAATAGGCTCACAACAAGGACAGATCAAGTTTGCCAGTTTTACACATTGATTGGAATTTTTTTTAGTGCAGATAATTTCAATAAAATAGATTTTCATTTTTTGTATATTTCATGATATGCAAACAATTCTCGACACACCTCCGCAGAGTGTTCAAAACGATTTAGTCCGTCTTGTAAATGATCTTGACCTAAAAATTCCTCCAAAGAAATTAGAAAAGAATTTACTGATCGCTACTTGGAACATTCGTGCTTTTGGCGATATCACAAGGAAAGCAATGTCTAACAGCAAAGATTCTCCCAAGAGAGATTTTCATTCTGTATTGTGCATCACGGAAATCATAAAAAGATTTGATGTAATTGCAATCCAAGAAGTAAAATCGAACATTAAAGCATTGCGAGATACACTTCGACTGCTTGGTACAGATTGGTCTTTAATACTTACAGATGTAAACCGAGGAGACCAAGGCAACAGTGAGCGTATGGCCTTTCTATTTGATACAAGACGTGTAAATTTATCGGGTTTGGCATCTGAGCTGGTGGTGCCGCAGGAATGGATGAAAGTGGCTTCGGAAGATGCACTTACAGAGCAGTTCGTTCGCTCGCCTTATGCGGTCAGTTTTAGATCGCTTAAACAAACTTTTATCTTAGTGACGTTGCACATAAAATATGGAAAGGCTTCTGCGGATAGAATTAAAGAGGTGAAAGGCATAGCCAAATGGATGGCAGACTGGGCTAAAGACATCAATGCCTATCATCAAAATTTCATTGCGCTTGGTGATTTCAATATTGATAAAAGAGGTGATCTGCTCAATGAAACGTTTATCTCAGAAGGGCTTTATATACCGGAAGCATTGCAGAATGAAAAAGTGACTCGATCTATTTTCGACGAAACGAAATACTATGACCAGATAGCGTGGTTTAATAATTCACAAGGGATTCCAAACCTTTCTTTAGAATTTGTAACAGGCGGTAATTACGATTTTGTAGGAAATGTTTTAGCGAACAGAAACCTCACAAAGCTTTCTCTTTCCTGGATGATCTCTGACCATTATCCACTTTGGGTAGAGTTTAAACTTTAATAAAAGGACATTTATTTCCCCCGTTTCCCCAACTCGATCACTTCGCAATCATACATTCTATCCCAATCAATTTTAAGGCGAATAATAGTCCTTGTTTTGTGCCAACCTTCCTTGCCTGCTGCGCCGGGATTAATGTGCAAACAATGTAGCTTTTCATCAAACATAACCTTTAAAATATGCGAATGTCCCGCTATAAACAGCTTTGGTGGATTTGATACTATTTCATTCTTTATAGTAGGCGCATATCTACCTGGATAGCCACCAATATGTATCATTAGCACTTCCACATTCTCACATTTCCATCTAATCTTTTCAGGAAACTGTTGCCTAATCGTGTGTCCGTCAATATTACCCCAAACCGCTTTTAGTGGTCTAAATTCTTCAAGAGCTTTTACAACTTCCATCGAACCAAAATCACCGGCATGCCATACTTCATCGCAATCTTTGAAATGCTCAAATATCTTCTCATCAAGAAAACTGTGTGTGTCAGAAATGATACCTATACTTTTCAAAACTTATAACGTCTTGGAACAAATGTATTCCATACTATTTTTTAAAAAATGACAACCTTTATAAAATAATATTTCACGCTGTTCGTTTCTGTTCTTAAATCAAACATTTTTATGAAAAACAAGGTCCTATTTGCCATCATGGTGCTTTTTAGTTTAAGCTCTACAGCGCAAGAATCTGTAACCACAGAACCAATTACTCCCAAAGCAAAAGACAAAGAAGTGGGCGTGATCCTGCAAGCTGCTTTTGGCAACTCAGACGCCCCCACTGTACCCATGGCCGGTTTACAATTTAAGAAATGGAAGAATGAGCATTTTGGTATTAGAACAATGGCTGCTTACGGCGGTTTCAATCAGTATTTAAATACTTATAAAAGTGGTTTTATTACTCCACGTCAAGACACCTTAGTTGAAAAATATACAGAGACTGTTGCAGGTGTTGGAATTTTAGGAATTGGTGTTGAAGCGCAAAGACAATTTTACAAACGAGTAGTACTTTTTGCTGCGGTAGAGTTAAGAGGTGGATATGGTTCAGGCTCTGAAAAAGACTATACAGATGTAAGTGTTTATTCGCAGAATTCAGGAAGTTATAATCGTGCTGTTACTGCTTCGAGAGATGCTAAAGTGTATTTTATAGAATTCGCTCCGAGTATCGGCGCCAAGCTTCAATTCAAACGTTGGAATGTTGGACTTGAGTTATCAGGATTGAATATGAACAGCTTTACCATAAATAATGGAATAAACAAATCGGGTTATAGCAATTTTGATGCTGGCTATTTTACGAACAGGGTCTTTTTCTGTTACAATTTTTAGAATTCATCATTTTCTCAACTGATAAACTTTCAAACCAATAAGCACACTGTCTTCAAAGACTGCAGGGTATGGATTGCCATTGGCATCTGCGAAATGATGGTGTGCTGCTTCAAATGGTTGTTGAAAGTGAAAAAAATAGTTGACGTTATAGCGTTCAAGTTCTGAAAGTAATGCTGAGTTAGTTTTTGGTGGTAACGGCATGTAGTAAAATTGATTTTGAGAAAAATAAGCCACCCTTGTCACCTCCTGCATTTGCTTGCTCTGTGCAATATTGGAAGCAAATGAACCTTTGATATTTGCTGCATTTAATTGCTGAGCTAATTTATATTCTGCTTCACCAACCTTATACAACGACTTCATATCCCAAATAGGAAAAGCAAGATAACTTATACAAAAAACAAGCAATAATACATATCGTACATACTTGTTTGGAAGAACAGACTCCAACCTTTGCCAAAGCAAAACACCTAATAACAAACTCATTGGTACGAGATACCATAAATACCTCGATTCAAAATTGATAAGTAAATAGCCTAGAGGAAA
>CBFGYQ010000314.1:0-2971 GCA_965652995.1 uncultured bacterium | reverse complement strand
CTCATCACACGAGTACATGGGTGGATAAACGATGAACTAGCAGAAAAAAGAATAAAGGCGATCAATGATTTTGAAGAACTACTATCGCAACATAACAATACTCATATCATCAAATGCTACTTGCACATCAGTGAAGAAGAACAGCAAGAACGATTAAAAGAAAGAATGACCACTCCTGAAAAAATGTGGAAGTACAATAAGAAGGATTTTGCCGAGGCGAAAAAATGGAATGACTATATGAAGTATTATGAAGAAGTCTTTGCAAAATGCAATGCAATTCCATGGCATATCATTCCCTCTGACCAAAACTGGTACAAGTCTTACCTCGTTGCAAAATTGGTTAGAGACACACTTCAAAATCTCGAAATACAATATCCACCATTGAAAAATTAGTGTGATGTTTCAAAAAACATTTGGAAAACTATTATTCTTCCCTAAATTTGCTCTCGTTAAATCAAAAACTTAGAATAGTGTCGTACGAAAACAAAAACTACAACAACAGCGAAAATCGCAACAGCGAAAGTCTTTACAGCAAACGCATTAAGGCAGGAAAAAGAAGAACATATTTCTTTGATGTAAGAGCTACACGTGGCAATGACTACTTCATCACCATCACAGAAAGCAAAAAACGCTTCGATGACAATGGATACGACAGACACAAAATGTTCCTTTACAAAGAAGATTTCAACAAATTTGTAAATGCACTTAGCGAAACAGTGAACTACGTGAAAACAGATTTGATGCCTGATTTCGATTTTGATGCGTATAACCACGATCAAGAAAATGAAGAGGCGGGCAATAATGGTTCTGCTGTTGTTAGCGAAGCTTCTGAAGGAAGCGTTGACGATTGGAAGATCTAATTTATCCAACATACTTTATATAAAAGTCCTGCAAAAATTTGCAGGACTTTTTTTTGCATTTAGCAACTGCCTCGTCCTGATGAACATATAATGTTCCACTCAGTTTTCCCATGAAATAATCCCGTTCGATTTTTTGTTTGATGACCTTTTAGCGGTTTATCCTATTTGTACTTGTAACTGCGAAAGAAACATGCAAATACAAATTGAGTACTTCATTGCGTACAAGTTCTTTCAAAAATTTATAAACCAAATATTAACCGTCTAAAACAAACAAAAAATGAATCAGCAAACCACTACCTTAATCATCCGCCACATAGCGGGTTCTAAAAAAGGTCAAGTAGAAAAATTCCCTTTAACCGGCAGCACAGACATTCGTATTGGTCGCGGACTAAACAATGATGTAAGTTTCGATCCTGTAAAAGAAGATACCATCAGCCGTGAGCATTGCCGCATTGTCCAAGACAATATTCAATCGGAACAATTCACAGTTATTGATTGCCAAAGTAAGAATGGCACATTCGTGAACGATAAAATGATAACAGAGAAAACAGAAATATTCTCTGGCGATATTATCAAACTTGGTAAAGAAGGTCCGGTTATAGAATTTGACCTTGATCCTCGACCCGCATCTCATGTCAAGAAAACCAGAGTAATAGAAACGCCTGTTGCAGCCACTAAAGCACATGATACCCTAGCAGCGAAAACACAGGAAAATGCAGCCCCTATAAAAGAAACTATCGGCAAACAAACTATGCAGCATATGTTGCAACAATCTGAAAAGAAAAGTAAAACAGGACTGTTAGTTACCATTCTTGCTTTTGTGTTATTAGCAGGCACAGGAGGCTATCTTCTTTGGAATAAAAAAGGAGAGAATAAAGTCATCAATATAGATCGTAAGACCACCATGTCGCCTGCAGAAATTGCCAAAGCTAATCAAGACAAAGTAGTGTATATAGAAATGGCTTGGAAACTGACCAACACAGCATCAGGCGAAGAAATGTATCAAGTATACTATCCTGTGACACAGGATGGAAAAATTGCCGGCTATCGCGGTGCCTATACCAAGAATGAACAAGGTAAAATAGTTCCGTTTCTTGTTTCAAAAGGTGACTATCTAAAAACATTAGGAAACTTTCAAGGCATAGAACTTGACCTAATAGCTAGCAGTGGTAGCGGTAGCGGATTTGTGGTAGATGAGCGTGGATTCATAGCGACCAACAGACATGTAGCGTCTAATTGGCTAACCTCTTTTCACTTTCAAAATTATGCTTTTCCAGGGGTGATGATCGCACAGCAATCAAATGGCAGCATAGGACCTGATTGGAATCAAACAGTAACACAAGAAATGGTAGGTGAATGGGTACCCGGCAATGATAAAAGATACACAGGTGTGAACACCTATTTGGATGTAACTTTCGCCAACAACTCTCAACGTACTCCTGCAAAGATCGTTCGTACTTCTTCTACACATGATGTATCTATGATAAAGATCGATCTCCCTGAATCATTACCAAAAGTAGATTTGAATGACAACTACGAGCAAATACAACCTGGCGATGCCGCTATCGTGATGGGTTATCCCGGTATTGCTCCCGCACAATATGTATTAAAACGTTCGCAGGACGTATTCAACACCAACCCAAATGTAACGAGTGTACCTGTGCCTACAGTAAGCAATGGCAACGTAGGAAGAATGGTACGTGGTGATGAAAAGAACAACAAAATAGATGATTATAAAAGCACTTTTGGAGATTACTACCAACTCACAATCAACTCTACAGGCGGTGGCAATAGTGGAGGACCAATGTTTGACGACCACGGCAAAGTAATAGGAATTTTCAGTGCAGGTAAATGGGAACAAGGAACAGCTATCTCATTTGCAGTCCCCATAAAATATGCAATGGAATTAATGGGCAGACAACAAGTAGTCAAATAAATATCAACACTACATCTTTTCAAAAAAGCTTCTGACTATGTTTTAGACGGACGCTGTCATCACAACCACCTTGGCTCTGTTGTTTGCAGAGCCGGTGGCTTGACAGTGATTGTCAGAACTTCCTAAAAAAGCAAAATCATGCGATTCCTATTTTCAAAACCGAAAGAAACAAGAG
>CBFGYQ010000313.1:0-2976 GCA_965652995.1 uncultured bacterium | reverse complement strand
TTTGAATACATTAAACGCATGTAAAATAAATGCTACGATAAGAAATGAACCTCCTAAATAACTTATAGCTGTAAAGGAAAAAAACCAGAAAGAAGGAATAAGTAACCCAACACCACCAACAAGAAATACCAACACCACCAGTGGTATTTTTTCACTGAACAATCTCTGCTCAGATATTACGGGCGCTAATTGATTGGTGGCTCCGAAGATGATCATAGTAGCCCAACCTAACACCGCAAGATGAGTAATAGCAAGTAATTTAGGTTGAAAATAATGTCCTGTAAAGGCGGGAGCAGCAATTATACAAAGCACTCCCACAACAACAAACAAAAAAGCAGCAACAATATAATACGGGATTATGGCGTATCGGGATGGGATATGATCCTCCGGTGGCATCATCCCTGCTGACGTTTATAAATAATCAACTTAACCCCATCTTCAGCAGGCTTGAAAACAAGAGAAAACTCTTTCTTTTTAAGTTCAGGGAGCAAAAACTTGGGTATTTTTTTGTGATGAACAAACAAAGCCATACCATCAGGTAACAATTCTAATGCTGATAAGATGGTGATCATTGGCTGCGGCATGGGCAACTGACGAACATCTATTATTTGCATTTTATTCTCGTACCTGCCGGCAATAACCTTGAAAGCTTCTTCATTAATCTCTTCTGTAGATCGCTCAATATTAGTTGCGTCATTTTTACGAATGTAGGTATGTATTTCTTCTTCATTAATAGTAATAACCTCTATTGTATAATACCTGTCTTCTAAAATTCTTATAAGTGGTGTGGGCTCGAACGAATTGATCAGTAGCAATACATTTCCTATTGCCATATCAGAAAGGCATTTCATTATCTTTTTAAATGGGTCGTGACCATGCTCGATATCTTCACGCACATCCAACTTCACATCGTATAGCTTTTCAATCCTTTCCGCTTGTATTGTCAACGATTCTTGTTCGGCAGTTTCGTGATCTATAATAAAACCAAGAGGTTTAAGCTTATCAAAAAAATCATCAATACTGCATTTCCCGATCTTTGCAGCATCTGATATCGTAACCCTTGCGGCAAAAATCTTCCTCAAAACAGGGTTCTTTAATTTTTTGAAATGAGGATTAATGCTTGCGATCGCATCTATAGCATCACTGTTAGCATTTATGAGTGATGCTATTTTGGTATTTGCGTTTATTACTTTCATAAACTTCTCTTTGAATTGATGAGATAGGGTTTTGTAATACCGCTATTATTGTTTCATAGCTACAACTTTTGGGAAGAGAATATTGTTCTCCAAATGAATATGTTGCAATAGATCACTTTCAAATTCCTCTAACTTATAATACAGCATCTTCAAGCTATTGCACGCGCCATCGGGTGCTATATAATCATCAGCAAGAGCACGAACTTCTTTGATCAAATCACCGGCAATATCATGATCTCTTTCCATCATGTTTATGGGTTCTTTAATAGACGCGAGAGGCACTTCCCCACCCTTCTCCATCATTTTGATCGCAGGAAATAATACTTGCTCCTCTTTTTTCAAATGCGTAATAAGCTCACGATTTAATTCCGCTACTTTCTGATAAACATCATTTAAGAAAGGCATGTTCGTACCATGATGTTGTGCAACTTTATTTGCCAGGTCTTCTATAATCGGCGCATTTTCATATACATAGGCGTGATGCACGTTTACTATATAGTCTGCCAGAAAAGATAACTTAAGATTATTGAAATCAAGTTGCGCTCCTGCTGCAGGTTGCTTTTCTGTATCCTCCAGTTGTTTTTTGATTTTTATCACATCCAATCCTTTTTCCTGACAAGCTTCTTCCAATGATCTTTTTCCACCGCAACAAAAGTCAATCCCTAAACGCTTTAACAGTTCAGCTTTCCGCATATCCTTTGCTGCAATTTCTCCCACTGTTTCCGCATTCCCAATGTTCTTTTTAATTTCTACTTCCCATATTTCAGGACCATTTGAAAGATATGTCCAGGAAAAACAATTCCCTCTTTCTCCCAGCAATTGATAGTAAAGAGGTTTGGGGTCGTGGTCGTTGTGTATTACTACAGAATGCCCTTCTCTTACATTATCGAAGGCATCAAAAATAGTAGGATGTTTCATTCTTGGCTCCAGTACGGTCACGTCAATAAATACATTTTCCATGTTAGTTGATTTTTATTGTTTAAAAATTATTTGATTCGTATGTTGATATTTTCTGAATTCGATTGAAGGAGGAAATCTGATACTACTATACATTAAAAGTGCTGCACCGGAAAACAAACACAGAGCTGCGCCCAGCAACAACCAATTGATGAGATAGCTGCTTATCATCATAATAAAACCTAGTCCCTGAGCAAATAGTACCAATTCGTTAACCAATATCCCAATGGAGAAAACCCATACTGCAGCAGTTCCTTTCTTGTAAGGCAACAATTCTTTTTCAAGGAAATAACCCAATAAGAACATTGTTACAAAACCTAGCAACACCAAATGCAAAAAACCTATGATGATCGGTCTGTTTGAAAACACTAGCGGACCTAATGAAGGGAAAATGGTAATGGCTTGAAAAAAGAGCTTAAAGGCGAAAGCGATCATCGAAAAGCCAGCGATCAGTTTTGTGATGGGCTTCAGATTAGTGAACGAACTTTGCTGCTCTTTTAACATTGCTAAGAAACATAGTAAACTTGCAGCTGTTAATACACTTCCGATCACAGCTATCGACTGCACAAGGATTCCAGGGTAATGCCATAGATAAGATATAAACATCGTAGGCAATACAGATACATTTACCAAGTTTGCAAACCATCGTACATACTTACCATTAATAGCAAGCGCATGTATCATTAAAGCAAATATTGCCAATGTAAAAAAGCCGCTGTACTGTAAGTGTAAGTAAGTATAAATGGCATCTTTATACAGATAAATATTCTGTGATTTGGTTGCTAAAAGGTAGCCTAGTGTGAAAGGACCTATCGAAGAAATA
>CBFGYQ010000312.1:0-2999 GCA_965652995.1 uncultured bacterium | reverse complement strand
TTAAGACTTACTACTGCTTTAAGAATTAATGCAACATTTCCTTATGTGCTACCTGTGGTAAAACTTCCAAGCATTCCTCAAATGGACGTGATGGATGCAGGTATGCGAGACAATTTTGGAATGGAAGTGATAGCAAGATATCTTTCCGTACATAAAGACTGGATCGAAAAAAACACAAGTAAGGTTATTGTTTTGCAGATAAGAGATACCAAGGAACAAGCTGTTTTTCCTTTCTCCGAATACAACTCTTTGGGTAGCATGCTCGCAGACCCTGCACTTGTCATTCATAATAAATGGGAACCTTTTCAGTCTTACACACAAGGATATTTAAAAGAACTTCTACCAACATACAATAATAAGTTGCACCTAGTAACCCTTACTTATATCCCTTTCGAATCTGATAAAACTGCATCGCTTAATTTCCATATTACACGAAGAGAAAAAAACGATTTATACAAAGCAATAGAAAACCCTCAAAATCAAGCTCAAGTAAATTACTTTTTAAATCTTATCCGTTGATCTTATGAAAACCATCTTGTTTCATGTCAATTCATTTCTTACAGGAGGCATCGAAAAAATATTATTGGAAATACTACATGGATTAAACCCCGAAAAATACCGCATTAAATTATCGATCGCTTATTATATGGGTAATAGGGAATTGCTAAAGCATGAAATACCAAGCTATGTAGAAATAAATTATTTGCTTGAGCATCCGCTACTCACTACTCCACATAAAAAAAAGAAAACTGCTCACACGCATTTTCTGGAAAAGGCTCTTGCAGAATTGATCCTTCCTCCAATAAAGAAAACAATAAAGAGAAAAAAGATAAAACAGTTACTAAATGATGTAGATGTGGTGATAGATTTTGACACTACCCTTGCGCCTTTTCATAAATTATTCAGTAATAAACGATCCATAGCTTATTGCCATTTCGACCTAAACAATATGTGGAAAGGAAGAAAGAAAAAGCTCGACAAACTTGCTAATCGGTTGTTGCACTATAATACGATCGTAATGCTTTGTGAGGAAATGAAGGAAGATGCTTCTGCAAAGTACCCTTTGCTCGCTCCCAAATTAACCAAACTCTACAATGCACTCAATTTGCAAAAGATCAGAACTCTTGCAAATGAAAGAATCGACTTACCCCAAGACTTTATCGACAATGGTTATCTAATATCTGTTGGGCGATTACATGAAGCACAGAAAGATTTTACCACACTTGTAAAAGCCTATGGACGTGCCGTAAACGATTATGGAATTAAAGAACGTTTAGTGATTGTAGGAAAAGGAAGTGCGAAGGAAGAACTGAGAAAAATAGCAAAAGAGTTGGGCGTGCAGAATCGTGTATTATTTACAGACCATCAGGATAATCCTTACAAATGGATGAGACAGGCAAAATTGTTTTTGTTTAGTTCTAAATATGAAGGGTTGCCAACGGCTTTGATAGAAGCGCATGCATTAGGACTACCTATCGTAGCAACTAAAACTCCTACAGGTGTAAAGGAACTATTGATGGATGGAAGCGCAGGAACACTAGTGCCTATTGGCAATGTAGAAGCAATGGCTAATGCTATTCATACTCTTCTCCATAATGAGGATTTACAAAATTCCTATCTCGAAAATGCACAAAAACTGTTGAAACAATTTAGCATTGAGTATATGATACCTCAATTGGAAAAATTGTTTTGAAGAAGTCTTACTATTCCTTCAGAAATGATTGACTTAATATTTGTTCATTACCATTAAAAGCTTTGAGGTAATAAACACCACGAGGCAGTTTTGTTACATCTACTCTGTCTGAATTGGCGGTTGTTATCATCTTTCTTCCGTCTACAGAATAGATTATAGCGTATTCATGTCGTTGAGAAAAATGGAGGACATTCTGAGCTGGATTAGGATAAACAATCAACTTATCATTTGTCAACTCTGTTGTGGTTAGTGATCTATATTTCATCTTCACTACCCAATTATCAGAGCCTCCACGCATATTCGTAACATCGCCATCCACAGAATAGGTTTCTCCTAAAATGATGCAACCGTCCATAGTTTCTTTGATAGATGTTGCGCTCTCTACAAAACTACCTCCTAAACACTTTTCCCATTCTACCGCTCCTGTGTTATCCAACCTCACAACCCAATAATCGTAGGCACCGTGATTGTTATTTACATCACCATTATTGGAATAAGTTGTTCCACATACCATGTAATCGCCATCAGTTGTTTGTATGACATCATTGGCAAGATCTGTTTCATAACCACCTAATATCTTTTTCCATTCCAGATTTCCATCCTTATCTAGTTTGAGTAAACAATAATCGATAATTCCATGATTTCCTTGCATCATTCCATCGTTGGAATTGGTATAACCTGCCACTATTGAACCTCCGTCATTCGTTGCAGAAATAGCTTTTCCTTCATCGAGTCTTGTACCACCATAAGATTTATCCCAAAGAATATTTCCATTGATGTCTATTGCTACCACCCATATATCGAAATCACCTGTATTGCCAGACACATCGCCATTGCTTGAAAATGTACTACCTGTGATGATATAATTGCCATCATTACTCATGACTACATCAGCAGCTTTTTCTGCTGCTGAACCACCTAAACATTTTTGCCATTGCATGCTGCCACTAGCGTTCAATTTTACAACCCAAATATCTCCATTGCCGTGATTTCCTGAAACATCTACATCATTGGAAAGAACTGACCCTAGAACAAGGTAGCCTCCATCATTTGTTGGCAGTATGGAAGCTGCTTCTTCTTTACCGGTACCTCCTAAACAAGATTGCCATTGAAAATCTCCTGCGCTATCTACCTTCACAACCCAGATATCGGCATCGCCTTTATTTCCTGATACTTCACCATCATCTGATTTTGTTGTACCGGCAATAATATAACCTCCGTTGCTTGTTGGTTTTATGTCTACTGCAAGGTCATCTTGAGTACCACCATAAGGGTTTTGCCATTGCACAACACCCGAAGCACTTAT
>CBFGYQ010000311.1:0-3008 GCA_965652995.1 uncultured bacterium | reverse complement strand
GTTATTATTAATAAGAACAGCGACGACAAACTATCTACCTGAAAGGCAAATGGAATGTAGAGGTTGCCGGATTTGATAAAATCAAAAACAGTAACGACTTGCGAAGCACCGTCTTTCACTTCAAAAAATATCATCAATGAAACGATGAAGGATGCCAACACTGAAGTGCTTCCGATAATGCCACCAACGTTTTTAGGAATTGTACGCCAACCCAAGCCATTGATGAGGAAACCGATTAATGGAAAAATAGGAATGAGGTATACGTAGTTAATCATTTACTTAATTCTTAGTTTATTTTTCAAATCTCTCAACTCGCGTCATTGCGAGCTTTTTCAGCGAAGCAATCTCACGAAAATGTATAAACAGTTATGCGAGATTGCTTCGTTTCTCGCAACGACGCGAGGAAATATTTAATGTTTTAGTCGGTTCAAAATATTTATATCCACCGAATGCACTTTCCGATACATCATCACAATTATTGCCAAGCCCACAGCTACTTCTGCTGCTGCCACTACCATTATAAAAAACACAAATATCTGCGAGGAAGGATCGTTGAACATTTTAGAAAACGCGACCAGCAATAAATTCACAGCATTCAGCATCAATTCTATACACATGAAAATGATAATTGCATTGCGGCGAATAAGCGTCCCCATGATACCTATCACAAACAACGCAAGACTTAAAAATAAATAATATTGTATCGGCACTTCGTTAGTTTTAAGTTTTTAGTTCTAAGCGTTAAGTTATTTCACACAAAGGGAACAAAGAATCAACGGACACAAAATCAAATATTTCCTCTTAGTCTCTTTGCTTTCGTTGTATATTTCGTGTGAAACGGCTTTTTAATTCTGATTAGGATTTTTTCCTTCCACTGCCACAGTTCCTTCTTTTTTACCAATCACTATCGCACCTATCATCGCACTTAAAAACAACACACTGCTTATCTCAAATGGTAAAACGTATTGTGTAAAAAGTGTTCTTCCCAAATTCTTTATCAATCCTATATCTGTTGCGGTTTCAGAAATATCACCACGCATCGCTGCATCTTTCAATGCCGCTAAAATCACAATGAACAAAACCCCTCCAGACAAAATCCCTGCAAACTGTACCAATCGGCTTTTCTGCGGCTCTGCATCGGCATTCAGGTTCATGAGCATTATCACAAACAGGAATAATACCATAATCGCTCCTGCGTAAACGATGATATTTACAATCGCCAAAAACTGTGCATTCAACAAAATATAATGACCGGAAATAGCAAAAAATGTAGCGATTAGAAACAACACGCTATTTATCGGATTGCGACTGAGAATAACGCCCAGCGCGCAACTCAAAGCCATTACCGTAAGGAACCAAAATATGATTTCGAAAGTGGACATGTCGGTTATGCGTTCTCCTGTTTTTTAGGATGTGGTATTAAAAGGTCTTCTTTTTTATAAATAAAACTGCGGCGCGTATAGTCCGATGGCATCACCGTTTCGCTCATGTACACCGCATCTTTCGGACAAGCCTCTTCACAAAATCCGCAGAAAATACAGCGCAACATATTGATCTCATATTTCGCCGCGTACTTCTCTTCACGGTACAAATGTTCTTCGCTTGGTTTGCGCTCTGCTGCCTCCATCGTTATCGCTTCCGCCGGACAGGCCAATGCGCAAAGTCCGCACGCTGTGCATCTTTCACGCCCTTCTTCATCACGGTTTAGCACGTGCAGCCCACGAAACGTAGGACTAAACGGGCGCTTCTCCTCCGGATAACTTACCGTCGCCTTTTTCTTAAAAATATGCGCCAGCGTTATCGACAAGCCCTTCATGATCGCCGGCACATACATCTTCTCCCCAAACGTCATCGGGTCTCTGTTTATCTGTACTGCTCTATCTGTTAGTTGCATTTTTTTAAATTAAATTTCTTTTGCACTTAGCTTTTTCTATCTATTAAGCTTCGTTGCGTCGCACTCTTGTACTTTCTGTTCTCTATTCAGCTTTCAAATAGAACGCAGATTATCGTGATTGACCAGATGTAACTGATTTTCTGCGTTTATCATGAAAATCTTTTCAATCAGCGTCCTATTTATATACAAAGCCTTGCGTCTCCTAACCCCTGCGTCTTTGCGTGAAATCAACTAATCAACCATTCAACTATCTATTCATCATCCACAAAATCACACCACCCGTCACCAGCATATTAAACAACGCCAATGGTATCAACGACTTCCAACCTAAGTTCATCAATTGGTCGTACCTAAA
Organism: uncultured bacterium; assembly: GCA_965652995.1. GTDB lineage: Bacteria > Bacteroidota > Bacteroidia > Chitinophagales > Chitinophagaceae > JAFIGV01. Next base: position 759 of record CBFGYQ010000311.1, on the reverse strand, counting down.
ACGCGGCAACGTCCAACGGATAAACATAAAGAACAAAATAAACGCAATAATTTTTGCAAAGAACGCAGCCACACAAGTCAGTGAGAACAACACACTTCCTTCGCCCAACGCACTCGCCACATTATCCATAAATGGATAGTTGTAACCGCCGAAGAACAAGGTAGCCATCACCGCACTGCTGATGAACATATTGATGTACTCAGCAAAAAGATACATACCCAACTTCATGGAAGAGTACTCCAAGTGATAACCCATATTCAACTCACTCTCACACTCCGGAAGATCAAAGGGCGCACGATTCAGTTCGGCAAAAGCACATACTAAGAATATGAAAAACCCAAGTGGTTGCTTAAAGAAATTCCAGGTGAAATAACCATCACTCCAAAAACCATGTTGCTGTTGTACAATGTCGTTTAGACTCAGTGTATTCGCCATCATCAGCAAAGCTATCAATGAAAGACCCATTGCTAATTCATAAGAAATAGCCTGTGAAGCTGCACGAATACTGCTCAATAACGAAAATTTATTATTCGACGACCAACCACCGAGCATGATGCCATACACACCTAAACTCACCACACCAAAAATGAACAACACCGCAACATTAATATCTGCTACTTGCAATGAAATCACGCGATCGCCAATGGTAAAACTTGGACCCCAAGGTATCACCGCACTCGTCATCAACGCTGTGGTCATGAACATTGCCGCTTCCACAAAAAGAAAACAAGTGATTGGGTGATAGAAGGTCCAGCGAAA
>CBFGYQ010000310.1:0-3024 GCA_965652995.1 uncultured bacterium | reverse complement strand
CGTGGCGGGGAGTATGTGTACACGCCGGGGCGTGCACCTGGACATATTAGTCTTTTTAGAGAAAAAGATAAAGTACTTATTGCCGGAGACGCTGTCGTAACAACTATTTCGGAATCTGTGATGTCCGTTATTTCCCAGAAGAAAAAAATATCAGGGCCACCTAAGTACTTCACTTATGATTGGGTTGCGGCAAAAAATTCTGTAATGACATTGGCAGCTTTGGAGCCGGAAATAATAGCAACAGGACATGGAAAACCAATGAGTGGTAAAGAAATGAAAATTGCATTGCATAACCTCTCAAGAAATTTCGATGAATTAGCTAAACCTAAACACGGACGTTATAAAGATGAGTCCGCAGTTGTGGATGCAAGCGGAGTGATGTATGTACCACCTGCTGAGAAGAGATTTCCATGGTTATTAGTAACGATTGGTGTTTCTGTATTGGCGGCTACGGCAACAGTGCTTGTGCTTGCATCTAAAAAGAAAAAGAAAAAATCTCTGGCAGATTCATTGATTGGCAAAGTGGTGGATAATGTTTCAGATCTTCAAAACAAAGTGTCGGGGATACAAAAAACACTTTCAAAAGAGGCACAGCAAAAAGCGAGATATGTGAAGAAAGAAGTGATTCCTGAAGTGCAAAAAAGAGAACAACAAGCAAGAAAAAATATCAATAGTATAGCTGAAAATGCACGGGAAACAGTGAATAATATAGATTTCGGAAAAATGAGGAAGAAGTTCGGTTTTTGATAATGAAAGTCCGCAGTGCAAATACGCTGCGGCTTTTTTATAATCACTAATGAACTACTACTCATACAAAAATTGAATCTAATTGCCTATATTTAAAACACACACTAAAAAGGAAATCTTATGAGTCAGCTAAGTTTACTTGCCGAATCCCTTATTGGCTCTGAAATTGTAAATCTGGGTAACAATATCAGTAATCGCATTTCAAAAGGAGAAAAAATATTCAATTATACAATTGGAGATTTTGATCCCAAAATTTTTCCAATCCCGAAAGAACTAGAAGAGGGAATAATAGATGCGTATAAAAATGGTTTTACGAATTATCCGCCGGGAGATGGTGTAAAAGAATTGCGTGAGGCAGTATTGTTTTTTATGAAGGAGTTTGGTGGGTTGGATTATAAAATGGATGAAGTGCAAATATCAAGTGGAGGAAGGCCGCTGATCTACACCTTGTTTCGTACACTCGTAGACGAAGATGATAAGGTACTCTACATTGCTCCTTCTTGGAATAATAATCATTATACCCACATGAATTGGGGGAAACATTGTGTGGTTGAGGCGTTACCTGAAAATAATTTTATGCCTACAGCAGAAGACATTGCACCACATGTTTCCGGAGCAGCACTTTTATGTCTTTGTTCTCCACAAAATCCTACAGGCACTACATTTCCTAAACAGGAGTTAGAGAAAATTTGCGATTTGGTTTTGGAAGAAAATAGCAAGCGAGGAGAGCATGAGAAGAAACTCTATGTAATGTATGACCAAATGTATTGGATGCTTACCTATGGCGATACACAACATTACAATCCTGTTTCTTTGCGACCCGAAATGAAAGCGTACACAGTTTTTGTAGACGGTATTTCTAAAGCATTTGCAGCAACAGGTGTGCGGGTGGGTTGGACATTAGGTCCGGCAAAGGTTGTAGGAAAAATAAAAGCATTTCTTAGCCATATAGGAGCATGGGCGCCTCTTGCAGAACAAAAAGCAACCGCGACACTTCTTAGAAATACAGATGCAATTACAAGTTACTTAGGGGTTTTCAAAAAGGGATTACAACATCGTTTAGATCTTATTTATAATAAACTTATGGCGTTTAAAAGTATAGGTTTGCCAATAGATGCAATTGCACCGCAAGCGGCACTTTACCTTACCATCAAAATAGATCTTATAGGGAAAATCGCTGACGGGAAATTGTTAGCAACTCAAAATGATGTTACTAATTATTTATTGAATGAAGCAAAACTTGCCATTGTTCCTTTTTCTTGTTTCGGTACCGGTTCAGATTCTCCCTGGTATCGATTGAGTGTAGGCACTTGCAGACTGGAGGATATGGATGAGATGTTCGCAGGTCTTGAAACTGCTTTAGTAAAAGTGAAAATGGGTGAAAGAGAATTAGTTTAGCGCATACTTAATAAACCATTTTGCAGACTCAATCTTTCTTCATCCAATAGCATTCTAACCATTGCTAAAACTTGTTGTTTTTGATGCATCGGGAAATGAGCGACTAAAGTGTTGATACTATATTCATTGTTGATAATCAACTCTAGCATGGTTTTTCTAAGTTCAGTTTCGCCTGCATTGGAAGTCTTTTTTCTAGTACAAATATCGCAATGCCCACAATCTTTTTGAACTATTTCATCAAAATATTGCAGTAACATTTTTTCTCTACAGACAGTTTCATTAGTAATAAACTCGATCATTTTTTCTGTTCGTAATCGGTGTCTGTCCCGAAGTATTGCAATTCGTTTTGTGTCTATATAGAGGTGTCTGCTATCCACTCGTAAATGATGGAAGTATAATTGGGGTTTATCTGTTGCTTTCTTAAAATTGATGATCTTTATTTGATGCAATTGTTCTAGTGTTTTTTCTACATCTTCAGTTTTCATCTTGCTTTGCCTTGCTACATCTTGTAATCTAATACCGGTAGGATAATTGAATACCGTACCAAATAATCTTAACAACGATAAACAAATAGTACTAAAAAGAGGATGAGATCGCAAAAAATCATCTAATACATTTCTTTCAACAATAAACTCTACAGTAGCTTGTTTGAAAACACTATCGGATATTGTCCATAAACCTTCTTGCTCCAACAATTTTAAAGCAGCATGTGTTTGTAAAGTAGGTAGCGAGAATTTCTTACAGAAATCCACTATCTCAAAATCGAAATAGGTATCGGGTTGTGTACCAATGGGAAGTTGTAGGTATTCACAAACAGCTTGATAAACCTTTCTCAAAAAAAGCTTCATCAGGAAATTTTGTCGCAATACTATCTTGAAG
>CBFGYQ010000309.1:0-3024 GCA_965652995.1 uncultured bacterium | reverse complement strand
AAAGTGCAGACATTGGGTGGTAATCCTAATTCAATATCAAACATTGTAGCAGCAGAATATTTTTACGATACAGATCCCGGCTTTGGCAATGGCATGAGCATTACAATTACTCCTTCCAATGATATTACTTCATTAGTATTTAATGCCAATGTGAGTGCATTATCCGGCGGCATGCATACCCTTTACACCCGTACTCAAGATGCACAAGGCAAGTGGAGCATTACACAGAAATATTATTTTGCAAAATTCCAGCCTCTTAGTAGCAGTCCTCACAGTACATCCAACATTGTGAGTGCCGAATACTTTTTTGATAATGACCCCGGTTACGGAAACGGCTCAAGCATAACGCTTACACCTGCACCGGATATCTCTTCGCTTGCCTTCAATGCCAATGTGGCTAGCTTATCAAATGGAGTACACAGTCTTTACGCAAGGACTAAAGATGCTCAAGGACAATGGAGTCAAACGCAGCGATTTTATTTTGCTAAAGTGCAACCTTTAGGTGCCAATCCCAATTCTGTATCCAACATCACAAAAGCGGAGTATTTTTTCAATACAGATCCCGGTTTTGGAAATGGGGTGAATATACCTGTCTCTGCCGCTACAGACATCAATGGTTTCGTTGCCAATTTGGATGTGTCCATGCTTTTCACAGGTTTGCATACGTTATTCGTTCGCACTATGGATGCGCAGGGTAAGTGGAGCATCACTACAAGTTGGCAGTTCAGCAGGATACAAGGGTTGTCGCCTAATCCATATCAACTCAGTCGAATCAACAAAGCTGAATATTTCTACGATGTGGATCCGGGTTATGGAAATGGTACGGATATACCTGTTGTGCCGGGTTATGATATTTCATCATTGACTTTTAATGCAGATGTTACTGCGCTGTCTAATGGAATGCACACAATGTATGTACGTACAAGAGATTCTTTAGGGCAATGGGGAACAACAAATAATTTTTATTTTGCTAAGGTGCAATCGTTGGGAACTAATCCGCATTCCATATCTAACATTGTAAAAGCAGAGTATTATTACGATAGTGATCCCGGTTTTGGAAATGCAACCGATGTACCCGTTACGGCCAATACTGATATTGCTTCCTTCGCTTTTAATGCTGATGTAAGTTTGCTATCCAATGGTGTTCATACACTGTTTCTTAGGATAAAAGATGCACACAAGTGGAGTGTCGTGAACAAAGTGATCTTTGCAAAAGTGCAACCATTGTCCGGCAATCCTCATACGTTGAGTAACATTGTGCAGGCAGAATATTTCTTAGATACAGATCCGGGTTTTGGAAATGCAACACAAGTTCCTGTGACATCACCTGCTGTAGATATTAGTGGTATCAATTTCAACGTAGATCTTACGTTTGTTGTGAATGGAGCGCATAAGCTTTATGTACGCACAAAAGATGCGGAAGGGAAATGGAGCATCACAAATATTCATCCTTTCAATGGAGGTTCTATTCCTACTGCTATTGAGTTACTATCATTCGAAGCAAAACTTCAGAAAGACAATAAAGTAATGTTGGAATGGATTGTGGCAAGTGAAACTAATGTGGCCAGGTATGAAATAGAACGCAGCACTGATGCAAGTAATTGGCAGTTTGTTGGAGAGAAAAAACCAATTTCTGCAAATTCATCAGAACGTAGAACTTACAGTTTATTGGACGAGAATCCGGGTAGAGGAATTGTTTATTACAGACTTACAGAACATGATTTGAGCGGTAAGAAAACAATTGCGCCTATTCGTTTTGTAAGAATATCCGATGAACAACTGGTCAATACTGTAATATTTCCTAACCCCAACGATGGAAAGATGGTTAACATTCAATCACCTGTTTTTAAGGAGGGAGAAGTTGAAGTTTCTATTATTTCTACTGACGGCAAAATGTTTTACAAACAAACTGTAAAATCTAATAGTACAGATATGTTTACATTATCGAACTTGAATTTGCCTTCTGCAACATATTTTATTAACTTGAAGACGAATAATCAAGCACAAAGTTTAAAACTCCAAGTTTTGAATGAAGAATAATAAATAAAAGGATTTCACTATAAGCCCTAATTAAGCAAGTTTTTACTTGCTTTTTTTTATCACAGTAATCAATATTTACCTTTATCGCTTCAACATAAAATAAATAATGTCTACGACTAATTTTTCGGTAGGAGTTATAGGCTCTGGTGCAATGGGGACAGGCATAGCACAGGTAGCAGCAATGGCAGGGCATAATGTTATCGTGTATGATAATAATCCTGATTCACTAACTAAGTCAAAAACCAGTCTTGCGACAACATTAAAAAAACTTGAAGCAAAAGGCAAAATAGAAAATGCAGAAGAATTGCTAGGTCTTTTCAGTTTTGAAAATAAATTAGAAGCATTTGCGGATTGCGGATTAATAATAGAAGCAATAGTTGAGAAACTGGAAGTGAAAAAAGCAGTATTTGCTGATGTGGAAAATTTGGTAAGTGATTCATGTATTCTTGCAACTAATACATCTTCACTATCTGTTACATCGATAGCTGCTGCTTGCAAAAAACCGGAACGTGTCGTCGGACTTCATTTCTTCAATCCTGCACCACTTATGGCTTTGGTAGAGATCATTCCTGCTATACAAACAAAAAATGAACTAGTGGATGAGATGAAAGCATTGATGATTTCTTGGAAAAAAGTGCCGGTTATTGCGAAAGACACCCCTGGATTTATTGTCAATCGTGTTGCAAGGCCTTACTACGGAGAAGCACTGCGCATTTACGAAGAAGGAATAGCAGATAAAGCAACTATTGATTGGGCAATGACTGAATTAGACGGTTTTAAAATGGGCCCATTTACTTTGATGGATTACATCGGTCATGATGTGAATTATGTAGTAACCGAAACCGTTTTTCAATCCTTCTTTTACGATCCTCGCTACAAACCTTCGTTCTCACAAAAGCGTTTACTGGAAGCTGGATGGCTTGGAAGAAAATCAGGTAGAGGCTTTTATGACTATGCTGAAAATGCTGTACAAGAAACTGCGAA
>CBFGYQ010000308.1:0-3030 GCA_965652995.1 uncultured bacterium | reverse complement strand
CGACCCGGACAACTGGGTCATTTTTTTGTTATTCTTTCTTTTGTAATGGCGCTTTTCAGTGCGTTTTGTTACTGGAGTGCTGCGAGAAATGAAGCTATAGATGAACGGAAAAGTACCATGTGGCGCTATCTTGGTCGTAATGGGTTTATTCTTCATGCTGCTTCCATCATTGCTGTGTTTACAGCACTTTATTACATTATTACCAACCATCTTTTTGAATACAATTATGCATGGGAACACTCTTCCCGAGCGTTGCCCATGAACTATTTATTGTCATGTTTTTGGGAAGGTCAGGAAGGTAGTTTTATGCTTTGGTCGTTTTGGCATGCGGTGTTAGGTATCGTAGTAATGTACACCAGCAAAGGTTTAGAAAGTCGTGCTATGACGGTGATCGCGATCGTGCAAGTGGCGTTGGCGAGTATGATACTCGGATTTTATTTATCGCCTGACATCAAAATAGGCAGCACACCTTTCATGTTGCTACGCGATAAAATGGTGAATGCACCGATATTCTCTCAACCAAATTATTTGAGTTTAATAACCGATGGTAACGGACTTAATCCATTACTTCAGAACTATTGGATGGTAATACATCCACCGGTGTTATTTTTAGGTTTTGCAGCTACGTTGATACCTTTCGCATTCGCGATCGCTGCACTTTGGAAAAATGAATATCAGACTTGGATAAAACCTGCGCGTGTGTGGGCTTTGTTTGGAGGCGGAGCTTTAGGTTTAGGAATAATGATGGGTGGTGCTTGGGCTTATGAGTCTCTGACATTCGGTGGCTATTGGGCTTGGGATCCGGTGGAAAATGCGTCGTTGGTACCATGGCTTACATTAGTTGCAGGATTGCATACGCTCATCATCTTCAAAGCTACAGGTCGTTCGCTACCGATAACGATGATCTTGCTCACACTTACTTATGTGTTAGTGTGGTATTCTACATTCCTTACACGTACCGGTGTGTTGGGTGATACATCTGTACATGCATTCACAGGTGAAGGGAAATCATTGTATTGGCATTTGTTAGTGGTGCTTTTCTTTTTGATTAGTTTGAGTGCCGTGATGATCGTCATTCGTTGGAAATCTATGCCAAAAGTAAAGACAGAAGAAGCTGTTGCCTCACGTGAGTTTTGGATGTTCATTGGTTCATTTGTATTGCTACTTTCTGCTATTCAAATCTCTATCAGTACATCTATTCCTGTTTGGTCGCCATTGGCAAAATGGATAAGTGGTAAAGACATAGCACCACCTTCAGACCCGATAATCCATTATAACAATATTCAAGTTTGGGTGGCTATCATTATCGCTTTGTTGACGGCTGCAATTCTCTATTTAAAATTCAAGAAAAGTGATCTAAAAACCTTTTGGAGAAGAATGAGTTTTGTAGTGGGCATTTCATTGGTTGTTTCAGTATCCATTGGTTTATTCCAAAAAATAACTGGCATACAATATATTCTTCTATTGTTTGCATCCTCATTTACGGTAGTAGCAAATATTTATTATGCGTTCGTGATACAAAAAAGTCTCAAGAAAATGGGACCGGCCATTTCACATCTTGGATTTGGTATGATACTCTTGGGTATTTTGATCTCTTCCTATAATAAAGAAGTGATATCTTATAATACACTGGGTATTACCATGAATTTGGGTAAGAAAACACAACAAGAAAATATTAAGGAGAGTAGAGAGAATACCATCTTGTTTTTGAATATTCCCGTTGCGATGTATCCATATTTTGTTACGTACAAAGGAGACTCAACATCTACGACTGATCCGCGTACTTTTTACAAAATTGTTTTTGAACGTTATGACAGTACATCAAAAAAGTTGGAAGAAAAATTCACGCTTTATCCGGATGCATTTGTAAATCCTAAAGGACAAGAAGGTTTAATAGCGAATCCGGCATCGAAGCATTATTGGAACAGAGATGTTTTCACCTATATCACTTCAGCCCTCGATCCTTCAAAAGTGGAGGATACTACTTCGTATAAAAAACATACGGTGAAAAAAGGCGACAGCATTTTTTTAGCAAACGGTTATTTGGTGTTTGAAGATTTTGAAGATGCAAGCTATGCACAACAATCAGGTGAACTTTCTGTAAAAGCAAAATTAAAAGCCTACGATCTGAAAGGAGAAGTAGGGGAGATGGAGCCTGTTTATGGCATCACGGAAAATGCTTTTCAAAACTTTAAAGAAGATACACTTCGTAGTTTAGGTATTTATGCCAAATTCGTAAAAGTAAATCCTGATGATGGGTCTATAGATTTACTTATCAAACAAAAAGATCCCAAAGATGATTATGTGGTTATGAAAGCATTATTGTTCCCTTATATCAATTTGCTTTGGTTGGGAATTGTGGTGATGGTATTCGGGTTTATGTTGAGTGCTTATAATAGAATGATGAAGAAGGAGAAAGTTTCAAGTCGTTCATTGAGCTTGTCGAAATGAACGAATAACGCGGCTTCGACAAGCTCAGCCTACGTGGGATAGTTAATTGAACACATGAATTTCATTGAACTTGTCGAAATGAACTTAATCTCCCAATCCATTGCCTGAATAATAAAGAGCGGGATCTTAGATATAAATCTAATTTCCGCTCTTTAAGTCTCAACTTAGATTGTCAATTAATGGCATTCAGATAATATCCCATAATTACAACTGAGATTATAATAGAAAACACAGCAAGAATCACATTATTCTTTTTCAGTTTTAGGTAATTTGAAATTGAACCATGTTTTAGTATATTTTTTCTTACTGCTACTATTATTATTATCAACCAAAAGATGATAAATAAAGAATGATAGAAAGTCAAATTCATGTGTTTTCAGAATAAAATAGTTACTACACTCTAATGTACCTTATAAATCCCAAAAAAAGAATTTCTTTATGGCTGGGAATTAACCCCTCTCCGTCCTGTTCGCTGAAGTTCGCAAGTCACCTTTATTTGCCATTTTTCTCTCTTACATATTTGTCCTATTTTTCACTTCATGAAATATTGTATCGTTCTCTCCGCGATTGTAGTCACAT
>CBFGYQ010000307.1:0-3055 GCA_965652995.1 uncultured bacterium | reverse complement strand
TCAGAAATGTTGAAAAAAACAGATGTAGAAGAAGCGCCCACGCTTACCCGTCGTGAAATAGAAGTGCTACAACTCATCGCCGATGGCATGACCAATGCAGAGATGGCTGCAAAACTCTTTGTTAGTGCTACAACCATTGATACACATCGTAAACATTTGCTAGAAAAATTCAAAGCAAAAAATACCGCCACGCTAATAAAGATGGCGGTACAGATGAAGTTTGTGTGACGTTATTGGATATCAAGTAAACAACAATGCACTCGAGACAGGCTTAAGTGCATTGGTAGTTGGTGTATTATTATCAAATACGAAATGATGATGATTCTACGCTTCTACTTTCAGCATCTTCGCGTATTTATTGCGATCGTTTTCATCAAGCATTATTTTACGAAGGCGAATGCTTTGAGGTGTTACTTCAATGCACTCATCTTGTTGAATGTACTCCATACATTCTTCTAATGTCATTAAGATTTTAGGAGTAATGCTTGCAGAGCCATCAGAGCCCGAGGCACGGTGGTTGGTAAGCTTTTTACCTTCCACAGCGTTTACATTCAGGTCGCCTGGCTTAATGTTTTCAGCGAGTATCTGTCCCGGATACACTTCTTCTCCCGGATCAACAAAGAACGAACCTCTGTCTTGTAATTTATCGATAGAATAGGCAGTAGTAGTACCACCAAATTTAGAAACCAACACCCCATTGTTACGCCCGGGGATAGTGCCTTTCCACGGTTTGTATTCGCGGAAACGATGCGCCATTACAGCCTCTCCGGTAGTAGCGGTCAGCATCTGAGAACGAAGACCTATTAACCCACGGCTTGGCATATCAAACTCCAAATGTTGCATATCGCCTTTAGTTTCCATGATCAGCATTTCCCCTTTCTTTTGAGTTACAAGGTCTATTACTTTACCGGAAAATTCTTGCGGCACATCTACTACAAGTGTTTCATAAGGCTCAGACTTTTTACCATCTATTTCTTTAACAATTACCTGCGGCTGACCCACTGTTAGTTCATAACCTTCGCGGCGCATGGTTTCTATCAACACAGAAAGGTGTAGAATACCACGGCCGTACACTAAAAACTTATCAGCATCTTCAGTATCTTCCACACGTAGTGCAAGGTTTTTTTCTAATTCTTTATAAAGTCGGTCGCGGAGGTTACGGCTCGTAACAAACTTGCCTTCCTTACCGAAGAAAGGAGAAGTGTTGATAGAGAACTGCATGTTCATCGTTGGCTCATCAATAGGAATAATATCCAACGCTTCAGGGTTTTCAAAATCGCAAATCGTTTCACCGATTTGGAAATCTTCAATACCCACCACAGCACATATATCCCCTGCGGCTACTTCACTCACGCGCTTCTTGCCCATTCCTTCAAACACATACAATTCTTTGACACGACCCTTTGTGAAAGTTCCGTCTAATTTTGCCAATTGCACTTGTTGCCCTTCTTTCAACGTTCCGCGGCTCACTCTGCCAATCGCAATACGTCCAAGGAATGAAGAATAATCCAAAGAAGTAATTTGCATTTGCACGGTACCTTCAGATACTTTAGGTGCAGGTACTTTCTCCAAGATCATGTCTAACACGGGAGTGATATCTTCCGTAGGCTCCAAAGTGGTATTGAACCAACCTTGTTTTGAAGAACCGTAAAGTGTCGGAAAATCTAATTGCTCCTCACTTGCATCCAATTGGAAGAATAATTCAAACACCGCATCATGCACTTCATCAGGACGGCAATTTGGTTTGTCCACTTTATTGATAACAACAATCGGGCGAAGACCCAAAGCCAATGCTTTCTGCAATACGAACCGTGTTTGTGGCATAGGCCCTTCAAAAGCATCTACTAGCAACAATACGCCATCTGCCATTTTCAATACGCGCTCTACCTCACCACCAAAATCGGCGTGGCCGGGAGTATCTATTACGTTTATTTTCGTGTCTTTGTAAGTAACAGAAATGTTTTTGGCAAGAATGGTAATACCTCTTTCTCTTTCCAAATCATTACTATCCATGATCAATTCACCCGTTTCCTGATTTTCACGAAATACTTTGGTAGCATGGATGATCTTATCTACTAGCGTGGTTTTACCATGGTCAACGTGTGCGATAATGGCAATATTTCTTAAATTCATAGTTGCTTTTTTTGTTCCGAAGCACAGTTCCCTCAAACACAGAAATTGTAGTACGGCGTTTTTTTGAGGCGCAAAGGTACGAGAAATATGTGATGTTATGTTATCTGTTAGTTATGGTTTTCGTAAATTCGCTGGAAATAGACTTAATATGAGAGCATTTGCATTTGTAAAATGAGCATTATGACAGCTTTTTCATTTTGGAAACGCAACCTAACCCGAGATTCCAAGAGGTGAAATAAAAAAGGAGCCTTTTCAGACTCCTTCCTATAAATATTTCTTTACAGTTTTTTAGTCAATTCTCTTTTTAATATCCTCAATCTCTACCAACTCAAAAAACTTTCTAGGAGACGTGAATTCACAAGTATCGTTAACTCCAGTACTATGATATTTTACTAAAACCTCCATGCCATTGTGCTGAAAAGCTGACGGAACATAAACTGGTTTTTCTTCTCTCCCATCTTCTAAACGCAACAAATATCCGCAACCCTCTGACGTAACGTCGCCTGTATCTAAAATAATGGCTCGAGTATAATTTCTTTCTTTATTACAAGCAACCGCACCCAAAACAAGTAACGCAGCACCAAGTATAACTTTACGCATGTGAAATTTCCTATTAAAACACGAAAATTACAAAAATTGCTGAAAGCACCAATAGGTTTCGAAAAACTTACGCTTGTTACTTATCACTCATTTCAAATTAACAAGCTTGCTTTTCCACTATAAATTATATTTGTGAGGATGATACTTTACATTAAAAATATGGTTTGCGAGCGGTGCAAAATTGCCGTGCAACATATTTTAGAAGAAAATGGATTACATCCCAAAAAAGTGGATTTAGGAGAAGTAATGCTTATTGAAAACAACTTGGATACCCCTGCAATTGAGCGTTTAAAAACAGCATTAGAAGAAATTGGGTTCGAAT
>CBFGYQ010000306.1:0-3056 GCA_965652995.1 uncultured bacterium | reverse complement strand
CTTCAGCTTGATCGCAAACTTGCCAACAAGCGTATCTTCCCGGCTATTGATATTACATCATCCTCTACTCGTCGCGATGATCTATTGCATGATAAAGATATTTTAGGTAAGATGTTCTTACTTCGCAATCACATCGCTGACATGAATACAGATGAAGCCATGCAGTTTCTATTACAACAAATGCGTGGCACTAAGAGCAATGAAGAGTTTTTGGCTACGATGAATAAGTAGGAATTTATTAACTCCTATTCGATCCTCTAAAATTTTAGAGGATTTTTTATAATCTCAATTTTCCCATCTATTTCATCATTGTCAATTCCCGTTTCATCTTATTGTATATTCTATCGAAGATCGATGACAATAGTTTTACACTATCAAAGTTGTGAGCAATGAATAAGAAAGTGATTATAATGATTGTCTTGGCGGTGATAGCCATTGGTGGGATAGTAGGATGGACTTACATTAATAAGCCCACTGAAAAAGTAGAGGATGTGAAAGCAATGACAACAACGGCAGAAGATTTGAATAATTCGTTTACTACAAATGAAGCCGATGCAAACAAAAAGTATTTGAAGAAAGCTATTGAAGTTTCGGGTACTGTGGCAGAGATTTCTAAAAACCAAGACGGGAAAACTGTGTTGCTTTTGCAGTCTGATGATCCTATGGGCGGTATTCAATGTACTTTGAGAGATAATGAGAAAGTAGATACAGGAAAGCAAGTAACGGTAAAAGGATTTTGTACAGGATATACTATGGTGGTGTTATTGTCTGACTGCATCTTATTGTAATTTTTGTGAGGAAATATTTAGCGATATGCGGTTTTTTGTTTTGTGTTACGAGTAGCTTCTTGGCATGCAAACACGATGTGCCTAAACCAGCGATACCCACTTCGGGAAATCCAACAAACCCTGGTGACACAAGCAAACCGACCAACCCTAATCCGACCAATTCCGATGATACAGCATTGTGTTTCGAAAGAGATATTCTTCCCATCTTTATTTCTAACTGCGCAAAAAGTGGATGTCATGATGCAGCTACACGTCAAGAAGGTTTCGAGTTTACTTCTTACACTACTATAACTTCCAAAAAATTTAAACCCGGTGATTTAGACGATACAGAGCTTTGGGAGAAAATAACGGAGAATGACCATGATAAGCGCATGCCGCCACCACCTAATGCACCGCTAACATCACAACAAATTGCATTGATTCGTGATTGGATACTACGCGGCGCACCCAATGGCACGAATTGCCCCATGCCTTGTGATAGTTCTAAGTATAAATTTGCTGCTGATATTCAACCAATGATAAACACCTACTGCAAAGGATGCCATAATAGTGTTACACTGTCCGGTGGTTATTCATACGAAACTTATCAAGGTATATTAGAACCAATACAGAATGGAAGATTTTTAGGTGCGATAAAACATCAAAGAGGGTATTCTCCAATGCCGAGAGGAGGAAGTAAATTAACGGATTGCCAAATACAAAAAATAGAAAATTGGATCGCTAACGGAGCTCGAAATGATTGATATATGAATAGACAAAAAATAGTTTTTGCGCTTGGTGTTATTGCTACATCGCTATATGGATGTTACAATGACAATGCTGAAGACCTTTATCCAACAGTACCTATTGGTGGTACCTGTGATACAAGTACTGTAACCTACTCAGCAACGATAAGACCCATCATCGAAACTAGTTGTGCTACATCGGGTTGTCATTTAGGAATAGCTCCTACCGGTTATGATTTTTCTACACATGTAGGTTTAGCTTCGGTAGCGAATAGTGGTAAGCTTATCGTAGCTATAGAGCATACAGGTCCCAACCCAATGCCACAAGACGCTGCCAAACTGGATAATTGTACGATTGCAAAAATTAAAAAATGGGTAAGTGACGGTGCTCCTAATAATTAAAATCTTAAAACAACAAAAACATAAATAACTATGAAAAAGTATTGCATTGCAATTGCGATGGTAACGTTCGGAATAATGAATGCAGAGGCACAAAAAATGATGACACGCACCGGAAAGATTTCTTTCTTTTCATCTACACCTGTAGAAAATATTGAAGCCTTTAATAATGATGTGGCAAGTGTACTGGATGCTAAAACAGGAGATATGGTTTTCGTGGCACCTATAAAGAGTTTTAAGTTTGAAAAACAATTGATGCAAGACCACTTTAATGAAAGCTATATGGAAAGCGATAAATATCCCAAGGCAGAATTTAAGGGTAAGGTCGTTAACATTAGCACTATAAATTTCTCTAAAGATGGTACTTATCCTGTTAAGACCGTTGGCAAATTGACAATTCATGGTGTGACTAATGATGTAACGATTCCCGGATCAATAACCGTGAAAGGTAATACTGCAATAGCTTCTTCAAAATTTAAAGTGAAGACAGAAGATTACAAAATTGAAATTCCATCTATAGCTGTGGGTAAGATCGCCAAAGAAATAGAAGTGACCGTAAACAGTATTTTAGAAGCCAAATAATTTTTTTAACTAAGAAGATTCATGCAACATCTGCGTAAAATAGTTTGTGTTTTTGGGCTTGTGTTTTTTTGTAATGCAATTGCTTTTGGACAAAGCGAAGACACTGCTAAAGAAGATGAAAGCGGCAATTTGATGGCCTTGTTGGAAGAGGGTTCCCCATTTCCTAAGAAGGAATTTACCACCGCTACTTTCAAGACTACACGTATTGCTAATGCGCATAGTATTGAGAACTTAGGAAAAGGTATTCTTGATTTTCGTGTGAATCATCGCTTCGGTCGTCTTAATGAAGGAGCTAAAGAATTTTTTGGATTGGATAATGCAACAACCCGTATTGGGTTCGATTATGGTCTTACCGATTGGTTGATGATAGGAATTGGTCGTAGTACATTTATGAAAGAATATGACGGGTTTTTAAAAGCTCGATTGTTGCGACAAAAAGATAAAGGTGGTATGCCCCTCAGCGTAAGTTATGTAGGAGCTATGTCTATCCAAACTATGGATGTTTCGGTGCCTGCCGGAACAGAATATTATTTTACCAATCGTATAGCTTACCTCAATCAGT
>CBFGYQ010000305.1:0-3062 GCA_965652995.1 uncultured bacterium | reverse complement strand
TATCGCAGGTCATTTCTGTTTTCTTCTTTGTAGCGTTGATACTCGCCATAAGTGACATCGCTCCAGTATTTGTAGTCTCTGTTGTAAGTAAGTGAAAAAATATAACCAAGTTTTTTACTTGGGTCATTTTTATTTGTCTGCACCTGGTCGCCGTAGGTAATATTTAAGCTATGATCTACAGGACTGGTTTTTCTTTCGGCACCTAGTTGAGAATTAAAACTTTTTACAAACGCATTTATCTGGTCTTTAGAATATGCTCTATTCAATGGCGTAGGTAGTTGCTCATTTCTTGCACCGCTTGGTAATGCTCTTGTACCATCATCTATTCCTAAAAAGTCAGTATTACCACCTTTATATGTTAGGTAATTTTTGTTCAAATGTTGTTGAGGGTTATATCCTATGCTACCGGAAACTTTGAAGATTTTCTTTTCAGGAAATCCTTTGGTTTCGATGTTTACTAAGCCACCCGTAAAATCAGCAGGAAGTTCAGCAGAAAAATTTTTATGAGTGATAATGTTCTCTACCAGGCTAGTAGGAAATATATCCATCTGTAAGCTGTTCTTATCAGGATCCAAACCCGGGATAAGTATTTCATTCAACGTGGTTCTGGTATATCGATCACCTAATCCTCTTACGTAAATATATTTTCCATCTTCTATACTCACACCGGTAACTCTTTTAGACGCTTCAATCGCAGTACCATCTCCTACCAATTTCATTTGTGCAGCAGATATACCATCCATAATAGAGGTTGAATTTTTCTTCATAGCTACCAATGCACTTTCTGTATTTCTTATAGCACTAGCTTTCACTACTATTTCTTCCAATTCTTCTCTATCTGGTTTAAGTTGTATGTTGTCCAAAAGTTTCACTTCACCATTCTTTACAATGACATCTTCTATAGTTAAATTTTTATAACCGGTGTACGAAATCTGGATGTCGTAAGTGCCTTCACTAACTTTTAGTTCAAATGCACCTTCTATATCTGTAACGGCACCATTCTCAGTACCTGCTATTACTGAAGTAGCTCCTATTACAGGTTCTCCCTCTTCATCAAATACCTTTCCGCGAATGATATCGCTTTGCGCAGTTGCTATAAAACTCATTAGACAACCGATAAGAAAAAGTAATGTCTGTTTCATCTTTTTATTTATTGTAGTTTTTATTTGTCAATTAAAGCTTGACGATTTTCTATTACAAGTATTTTTTCTGATAGTGTATTTATTAAAATGCTATACTCCTAAAAAAACAATTTGGGAAAAGTATTTTACTACTCTTACCCAAATTGTTTTTTATATTTTGTCAGAATAATTTCTCAATTTTTTTTCTTCTTACAAACCGGCAGTGTTACCTGCTTTTGCTGCCCATGTCCATCCAAATTCCGAAGTAGTAGCCTTACCTGTAGCGGTAGTACCAGCTTTGATTCCTGCAGGAGCCAGACCATCTTTAATATAATCATCAATGCTGCCTGAAGGAATATTGATAACAATGTTAGTGTACGTTACGCCAGGGTTTCCGGTAGTTCTGTTTATCACTTGTCCATCAGCAACAGTATGAAAGAAAATGTTCGATAGATCAACAATTGAGTTTGCATCTGTATTAATAAGTTCTTCAGCAGTTCTGTCTGCGCTGGAAGCCACTACAGTACCATTCATTATTTTATGACCTGCTGAGTAAGTTCCTTCCGGTCCATCAAGTTCAAAACAATGTCCTGTAGGAGTTATCACGATAAAATTGTCAAGAGTACCGCCCCAAGATTGGTCAGTATCTATAGCGTCGTCACCCGAGTTCCAAACCAAAGCATTTTTTACATTTACAGTACCGCCAAACCACTCGATACCATCATCTTGATTACCTACGATCTCTACATTTTCAATAACCGTTCCAGAACCCACGCCACCAAGTGTAAGACCATTGATCTCATTACCTGCACCGATGTTAGCACCACCATGACGGATAGAAATGAATTTGATAACACCTGAAGTATCTGAATTGTTAGTTCCACCATATAAACCGTTTTGGTCAGAAGTTGGGATACCTTCAATTTGAATTTCAGCAGCAGAAGCAGAAATCTGTGCATTACCTAAAATGATAACACCACCCCAAAGACCATTAGCAGTTGGGTCTAAATTTGGACTTCCAAAATTTCCTGCTTTTACATCTGCAGGAGTGATTTCATCCGCTACAGAAGTAAAAATGATGGGCATTGTAGCAGTACCTTCTGCCATTAGTTTACCACCTCTTGCCACGAGCAAACATGTAGCATTAGCACCTGTACCAGCTTGTCCTTTAATAACAGTTCCTTCTTGAATAGTAAGTGTTGCGCCACTTGTTACTGTGATTCTTCCACCTAATTCATATACTCTATCATTTGTCCATTTTGTATTAGTTGTAATATTTTGACTAACAACTACTAATGTAGTATCATCCGGTTTAGTTGGAATTGGATTGTTGTCATCATCTTTGCCACAAGACGCTAATCCAATGATTGCTGCAGCGATTGGGAGTAAAAAGTTTATTTTTTTCATGGCTGTTTTTTTAGCTATTTTTTATGGGGCAAAAGTAGAAGCACTGTGTTAAGCCAATATTAAGAACACGTTATCAAGGCATTACCAGTTTTGGAATCAACATCTATTATTATCTATCATTTTCAATGAAGGAAAGCACAGTATTTTTACCTCATGAATACACGTCAATTGTTTTTGCAACATATAGCACAAACCTCACCATCTCCTATTGCCTTACATATCACAAAAGCAGAAGGCTGTTACCTGACAGACATTGATGGTAAAGGCTATTTAGACTTGATAGGTGGCATTAGTGTATGTAATATTGGGCATGGGAATGAAGTAGTAAAAGAGGCAATAAAGAAACAAGTAGATGACTATTTACACGTTATGGTATATGGGGAATTAGTACAATCTCCACAAGTAGCTTATGCCAAACTACTGACCGATCATCTTCCTGAAAATTTAAGTAGTGTTTACTTTACCAACTCAGGTGCAGAAGCTGTAGAAGGTGCTATGAAATTGGCTCGAAGAGTAACGGGAAGAACGGACATG
>CBFGYQ010000304.1:0-3065 GCA_965652995.1 uncultured bacterium | reverse complement strand
AAGACGCAATGGCTGTAACAAACTGACCGCAATCTATCAAATCAAAATATCCATAGCCAAAGTGTGCACCTAACGTACAATCTAGAGATGCCACCGTTAATATGATAGTTTGACCGGCAGTACCTCCCACACTCAATATAGCAGAGGTCCATGGTTTGTATCGGACATCACTAGCAAGTGGTGAAGTAAAAAATCCGGGAATAGATGCAGCCGCTATAAAAGACTGTTGCGCACAAGGAACTGGCAAACCTGTTGCAGAATCATAAGCATTTACTTCAAAACGTGGTTGTTGATTCGGACTATGGTTTGGATCCTGTAAAACTACGGCATATTGGAAAGTAAATGTATAATTATTGATACCTGCAGGTACTTGCAAATAATATTTCACTCTTTCCGCACCTTGTCCAGAAGAGTTGTTACCTAACCTCAGAGAATAATTACCACCGATAGGACAAACAACCGGAAACCCACCATAGGGGTCTGTACCACCACCTGATGTTATATCATGCGTACCTGGGATAGGTAACACGGTAGTAGCACCAGTAAAGTTGGCTTGGGTTGTTCCTGTTTGAGATGTACCTATCTCACACTCCCATAGCAGCAAACTACCAAACTCGAAATCTATATTCGGGGGACAAGGGATTTGCTGTGCATGAGAATTAATAGCGATTGTCGTTGCGGCAATTGCAGAGACACAAAAAAGTTGAACTGTCTTTGTGAAGAGAGTTGTTATAGATTTTAATTGCATGGTGGATGAATTTATAGTGAGCAACTAAATCTATAGACCACCACATTATTTTAATGAGTTGGGTAAAATGTTAAAGATTATTAAATCAAACTTCTAAATCATCTCATATACAATAGCCGCTCCTTGCCCTACACCAATACACATTGTAGCTAATCCATACTTACCACCGCGACGTTTTAATTCATGCAATAATGTAGTGGAAATACGTACACCACTGCAACCTAATGGATGGCCTAGTGCAATAGCACCACCATTCACATTTACCTTGCTTTCATCCAATTTCAGATCTCTCATACAAGCAATACTCTGCGATGCAAATGCTTCATTCAATTCTATCAGATCCAAATCATCAATAGTTATTCCCGCGCGCTGCAAAGCCTTTTCAGAAGCGGGTACAGGGCCAATTCCCATTACTGCCGGATCAACACCTGCAATTGCCATTGACTTGATTTTTGCAATCGGTTTCAAACCATATTTTTTTACAGCATCACCCGAAGCGAGTATCATTGCAGCAGCACCATCATTCACACCACTTGCGTTTCCGGCTGTTACAGTTCCATCTTTTCTGAAGGCTGGTTTCAATGCACTTAGTTGTTCAATAGTTGACAAACGCGGATGTTCATCTTTATCAAACACTAATGTTTTTCCTTTTCCTAAATCAACAGTGTAAGGAATAATCTCATCATTAAACTTCCCTGCAGACGCAGCATCTGCATATTTTTTTTGACTGTTATGTGCAAACGCATCTTGTTGTTCACGGGTTATTTTCCAACGTTCAGCAACATTCTCCGCTGTTTCACCCATGCTGTACGGATGATGCAACTCACTTAATTTTTTATTTATAAAACGCCATCCGATCGTTGTATCAAATACCTCTTGTTTTCTTGAAAATGCACTGTCTGATTTACTCATCACAAACGGTGCGCGCGTCATACTTTCCACACCACCTGCAATGTAAATATCACCATCGCCACACATGATAGCACGCGATGCATCCATGATCGCTTGCAAGCCCGATGCACACAAGCGATTGACGGTATTGCCACCTACAGTTACCGGCAAACCTGCCAGTAGCACTGCCATCCGCGCCACATCACGATTGTCTTCACCCGCTTGATTAGCCGCACCTGCAATCACATCTTCAATCGCATTTACATCCACATTCGGATTACGCTCTACCAATGCCTTTATCACATATGCCAACAAATCATCCGGACGAACTGTTGCTAAACTTCCACCATATTTCCCAATTGCAGTCCGCGCTGCATCAATTACAAAAACCTCTTTCATTGTCTTAGTATTGTGTTTAATTTTTTTGTTACCAACTTTTCTATCTCCGATTGAACATCGTTGCGACGCTCCATTCATCGGTTGAATTTTTATTGAGTTTTTTGTTTCACACAGAGTACACAGAGAAAATGAGAAAAAGAGATAACACAAACCTATGCCTCCATCTCTCCATGCCCTTTGTGTGAAACCTCTCTTTGCGTCTCCTTATCCTTGCGTCTTTGCTTGAAAGCAACTACCCCAAAGCTCTCTCCAAATCCTCAATAATATCCTCCACATTTTCTAACCCAACACTCAGTCGTATCAGTCCATCTGTAATGCCCGATTGTATTCTTATTTCTTTAGTCACACCTGCATGCGTCGTAGACGCAGGATGACACAAAATTGTATCGCAAGTTCCCAACGAAACAGCATTTTTACAAAGAGATAAATTATTCATGAATTTCTTACCTGCTTCATAACCGTCTTTCAATTCAAAACTCATTACCGCACCGGGATATTTCATTTGCGCTTTCGCAGTTTCGTAATCAGGATGCTCTTTCAATCCTAAATAACTCACTTTAGAAATCGCATTATGAGAAGAAAGATACTCCGCAACTTTTTGTGCATTACTGCAATGCCGTTCCATTCTCAATGCTAATGTTCTTAAACCATTCGTCAATAAAAATGCTTCAAAAGCATTGCTGTTAGCTCCCAGCAAGCGATGCGTTTTAGTAACAATGGTTTTCATTTTCTGTAAATCCTTACCTACCAACACACCACCAACCGCCGTACCATGACCGTTCAAATATTTAGTGGTAGAATGCATCACATAGTCCACATCGTATTTAAAAGGTTGTTGTATGTAAGGTGTTGCAAATGTATTATCCGTGCAAACTATCAAACCGTTTTCTTTTGCTAACGCACTCAACTCTTTTATACTCACACACTGCAACGTAGGATTGGCAGGTGTTTCGATGTACATCAGTTTGATAGCTTTATCAGCTTTTATTGCTTTTGCCACAACATCTACATCATGAAAATCCATGAT
>CBFGYQ010000303.1:0-3072 GCA_965652995.1 uncultured bacterium | reverse complement strand
TTTTGAAGTAAATTTTCCTTGGTGTAATGCTTGGTGATTTGTGCAGAACTTTTCTTCATGCCTTTTTCTCCAAAATCTATAGTGAGTTGATAAGCGGGTTTCTTGGCTTTGGGAAAATCATTTACTTCAATGATAGTACCTGTAAGGATTTCTATTTTTTCAAAGTCGGAGAAGGAAATGAGGGGCATGGTATGTCAAATAAACAGATGATTATTACTTTTTTCTTGTAACGAAAAAACAGAGAGCTCATTGTTTTCACAGTTCCAAACACTTACATAATTTTTTGATAAAAAATTGAATTGTTTCCAGTTGGTAAACTTCTTATATAACATAATGGTACAAACATCTGTTGCAGTGATAAATTCATTATATCCTTCTTTGTGAAAATGAATTGGACCATACTTGCCTTTCCCACTATGGCTATGGCTTGCTTGTGCTGGAAGAATTTCATCATGCAATCTTTTTCTGCTTATGAGTTTAGAATTTTCATCGAATAATAACAGATAATCGTTTCCGAAAATCACAACATCATCTCTCTTTGTTGCAGTGAACACATATACCTTCTTCTCCTTATATCCAATTAACGGGACTAAGTTGAACTGTGTATTGCTATATCGTTTAAAAAAGCTGTCGCTTTCAATTATTTTGTTTGTATTTTCTCGTAACGCAATTATTTCTTTTTCTAAGTCTGTAAAATTTCTTTCGCTTAAGTCTACTAATGCAGTTTGTGGATTGAAACTTGTATCAAAAGATATGGTACCAATCACTTTGGTATTAATTGCCTTTGAATAAAAAACGCATTTCGGCAACCCGTTATCTAAATACGAGATGTAACCGCCAATATTTTCACGTTCTTTATATTTTGCCAAAAACAAATCCGTCCCATGCCATGAAGCCATTTCAGATTTGTATAAACGAATTCCTTCTTCTAACATCGGCTGTGCTTTGTACGCAAGGTTTTCTTGCGCATTAGCCTTGCTAACTAGAAAAAAGATAATAATTAAGAAGTATTTCATTAGTCTAAACTCTACAACCCTAACAACGCATTCACCGGGTCTTTCCCTATCAATAGCAATTCAGGATTTTCTAAAAGTTCTTTTATACGTACCAAGAAGCTCACACTCTCGCGACCGTCAATGATGCGGTGATCGTAGCTTAGAGCCACGTACATCATAGGGCGCGCTTCTATTTTACCGTCAATCACCATCGGACGTTCCTGTATCTTGTGCATACCGAGGATGGCGCTTTGAGGAATATTGATAATAGGCGTGGACATCAGCGAACCAAATACACCGCCGTTGGTAATGGTAAATGTACCGCCGGTCATTTCGTCCATCGTAAGTTTGTTTTCTTTTGCTTTGGTAGCAAGTTCCACTACTTTCTTTTCTATCTCTGCCATGCTCAGGCTTTCTGCATTGCGAATGACAGGAACCACCAATCCTTTCGGCGCAGAAACCGCGATGGAAATATCACAATAATCATGGTAAACAATTTCTTCGCCATCTATATAGGCATTTACGGCTCTCCATTCTCCTAATGCAATACAAACCGCTTTGGTAAAGAACGACATGAAACCCAAACCTACACCATGTATTTCTTTGAATTTATCTTTTTGCTTCGCGCGAATTTCCATGATGCGTGTCATGTCCACTTCGTTGAACGTAGTGAGCATCGCAGTCGTATTCTTTGCTTCTACCAAACGGCGCGAAACCGTCTTGCGAAGGTTGGTCATTTTCTCGCGTTTATCTTCACGAGAGAAGGACGTAGCACCACCTTTCACACTTGGGCTGTTCAATGCTTCCAACACATCATTCTTCAATATTCTTCCTTGCGAACCGCTACCTTTTACTTCTGATGCTTTTACTTGTTTATCTGCCATTACCGCTTTCGCGACAGGTGTAGCTTTTACATCTTCTTGTTGATCTGCTGATTTGTTGGTTTGTGATTTTGAAGTTGCTTCTTCTTTTGGAGCTTCTTCTTTGGTTTCTGTTTTAGTAGCTTTTTTATTTGCAGATTTTTTCTCTTCAGGTTTTTCTTCTTCTACTTTTTCTTCACTACCACCACCTTCAGGTTTTGCTGCTGTCTCGTCAATTTTACAAGCCACATCACCTATAGCCAACGTATCACCTTCTTTCGCTACAGTTTGTAACACACCTGCTTTCTCTGCATTTAGCTCAAAAGTGGCTTTCTCGCTTTCCAGTTCACATAGCAATTCATCGCGCTCTACGTAGTCGCCATCATTTTTAAGCCATTTTACAAGAGTTACTTCACTGATACTTTCACCAACGGTAGGAACTTTTATTTCTATCATCTCAGGAGGAATATAAATATTTGCGGGCTGCTAATTTAGCAAAGGTGTGCGGATTAATCAAAAAATGGAGTGCTGCGTAACTATGAATTGTTTTTTTAATGATGACTTTTTCTTTTTTCTGCGATTAAGTAAAAAAATCGTCCGTCATGTACATTAAAACAACATCTAAAGTAAAACTGGTTTCAATTGCGCTATTCTTAACGCTTAATGCCTGTAAAAAAGACAATGATAATGTGAAGGTGGAAGAGCCTATGCCTAAGCTAGGAACCTGCCAGCCTGTTGCAACCTCTAATGGTCTTATTGACAATGGTGATGGGTCGTATGAGTATAAATCGCAAGCGGGTGTAACCATAAAAATTCATAGAGACCCGTCAAAAGGTGGGCTTACAATAACATGTACAAGTGTCAATTTTTCTCACCCATTCACTTATCAAATGTGGGGTGATGGCAGTACTAATGATGAGTTTCCCGCAACTCATGAAAACTTGAATGGCAAGCATCTTAAAGATAGAATAGGTAAGAACAGGACTATTATTTATCCTGAGGGTGTAAAAATTACCTGCGAGGCTATTGATTCGATAAGATCAATGACTGCAATCAGCATCTATGAAGGGAGCAATGCACATCACTTCAATGTAAAATGTGGTGTAATTGAATACAGTGCTAGCAATGGTAATGTTGCGAAATACTTCGATGAAATGCAGCCTGATGGGGAAACCACTACTTATGAAATTATAGGCGATGAACTTATGTTCTACAAT
>CBFGYQ010000302.1:0-3086 GCA_965652995.1 uncultured bacterium | reverse complement strand
TATTTATAAGAGCCTCTGTTTATCATTCCCCGTCTTTTCTGCCAAGTATATTCATTGCCAACAAGAAAGGCAATTTGAATGCTGTCGGAAAACTCCATAGCATTTCCATCAAGATCAGTTCGTTTCACCTCACGCCAGTTTCCTGAAAGATCTTTACTTTGTACAATTGAAAAACTAAATAGGGCTACTAAGAGTAGGGTCAATTTTTTCATAAAATAATTTTTAATAGAGAGACAAGTTACAATATTTTATAAAACTCATGCCTTCGGATAAACTAAATATTACAGTTGTACAAGCGTCTATTTTTTGGGAAGACAAGCAAAAAAACCTTGAGCAGTACGAACAATTTCTTATTGGTGTAAAAGAAAAGTTGGAAGTGGTGGTTTTGCCCGAAATGTTTTCTACCGGGTTTAGTATGAATCCTGAAAAACTGGCTGAGGCGATGGATGGTGCTACCATGAAGTGGATGAAGCAAATTGCGCAACGATTCAAATGCATTCTTACAGGCAGCATTATTATAGAAGAAAATAGCAACTTCTACAACCGACTGATATGGATGCTGCCAAATGGACAATATCATTACTACGACAAGCGACATTTGTTTGCCTATGCAAAAGAAGATGAGCATTATACAGCAGGTAACAAAAGACTGATCGTAAGTGTGAATGGATGGAAGCTTTGTTTGATGGTCTGTTATGATCTGCGCTTTCCGGTGTGGTTGCGCAATCAAGATGAAGAATATGATGTGCTAATAGTCGTTGCTAACTGGCCCGAGCGTCGCTCATTTGCCTGGAAAACATTACTGAATGCGAGAGCTATAGAAAACATGAGCTATGTAGTGGGGGTGAATCGTGTAGGTGATGATGGTAATAATATTTATCACAATGGTGGAAGTGTGGTTTACAACCCTTTAGGAGAAACTCTCTGGGAAAAACATGATGAAGCTGTTGCTCATACTATTACTTTGGATAAGAATGTGTTGACAGAATGCAGAACTAATTTTCCTTTTTTGAAGGATGTGGATAGGTTTATCATAACATAACTAAATATTACCTAAGTGAGCCAACCAATCAATTACTCCCAATCCATCCATCGTCTGCAATCCATCATGGATGAACTTCGTGAACGATGCCCATGGGATAAAAAGCAGACCATACAAACCCTACGTCCGCAAACACTTGAAGAACTTTACGAACTCACCGATGCTATAACGGATGAGAACTGGCAAGGAATCAAAGAAGAGCTAGGAGATGTATTGCTGCACATCATTTTCTATTGCAAAATTGGCGAAGAGAAAAATGAGTTTGGGTTGGGAGATGTGATTGAAACCGTCTGCAATAAATTGGTGGCTCGTCATCCGCATATATATTCCAACGTTGTGGCTGAAGATGATACACAGGTAAAGCAGAACTGGGAAAAATTGAAATTAAAGGAAGGCAAAAAATCTATACTAAGTGGTGTGCCGAAAGCATTACCTGCGATAGTGAAAGCGTTGCGACTACAAGAAAAAACAAAACAAGTAGGTTTTGAATGGGAGAATACAGAACAGGTGAAAGATAAGGTAGATGAAGAAATGAATGAATTGTTTGAAGCTGTGAACACAAACGATAGTAATAAGATTGAAGATGAATTTGGAGATGTGCTTTTTGCACTTGTGAATTATGCACGCTTCTTGAATGTTGATCCCGAAAATGCATTGGAACGAACCAACAAAAAATTCATTCGCAGATTTCAGCAGATAGAAACATTGGCAGCCGAAAAAGGAAATGTGCTGCATGATATGACGCTGAAAGAAATGGATGACCTGTGGAATGAAGTGAAGAAAGAAGAAAAACAATAGGCATTTCATGGAGTGAGATTTTTGAGGTGAAACGCAAAGCAGAAAGAATAGAATAACCCGTTGTGCGATTGAAAATCGTCATAAATAAAACATATTCGCGTCATTGCCGCGGTGAAAATTGATAAAATGCTAAATAGAGTGAGCGGCAATCTCATTTTTGATCAATTAGGAGATTGCAGCTATCGCTACTCAGCTGAAAAACATCTATCATCGCTGCAATGACGCACATTTTAGGCGGTTTTTACTTTATAAGTTAATCGCACAACGGGTTAGAATAATTATTGCTTAGTAGTACTTAGCTTAATACTGTATTTTTTGGTTCTTTTTTGTACAAGCAAAAAAGAACAACCACCTTTATAGTCTTGTTCAAGAAATATCCATACTATGGTTGGTTGCTGGTAGCCATTCTTTGCTGGAGCACGGCAAGCGTTCGGTTTTACACATTGCGGCAAAAAGCACAGCCTGAAGCTATGGCAAAGGCGGTGAGTAAAGATTTACAAAAAAGACAAACTGCACTTGATAAGTTTCTGACAAACGAAGACTTGGTAAAACGAATGTTTGCTGATAGTCTTACTAGCGATGAAGTGGATGCTATTTCTATCGAGCCTTTTTATGTTTATGCTTTTATTGGAGATCTAGATCTGCTGTTCTGGAATAACAACACAGTCGTTGGTACTTGTAGCGAATTTTTTCCTGAAGAGAATAATAGCCTTTATCGTAACAACGGAATTTATTTCAAGCAATGTATTCATCCCAATTATTTATTGCCAAATGAGCATTTGGTCATTTTGTTTCCCATCTCTAATAATTATGCACTACAGAATGAATACCTCCGTTCATCATTTGCAGCAGCGAGTTACATTCCGAGTTCCACAATCGTTACCGAACAAAAGACAACAAATAACTTTTCTGTTGTAAATGGTAAAGGAAGATCTCTTTTCTATTTAGACTTTGAGCAACAAGACATACCTAAACACATACCTGATTTATGGATGAGTTGGCTTTTGATCGCATCCATTTTGTCAACGCTTTTATGGTTGCATTTATTGGCTATATCACTTGCACAGAAAGGGTTTCCACAAAAGGGTTTGATACTTATTTTAATTTCGATTGCTTCTATATTACTTGTGTCATATTCGTTCGGCATTCCTTTTCACTTCAATCAACTCTTCCTTTTTTCTCCTTCATTATATGCGTCCAGTCAACTCTTTCCTTCTCTGGGAATGTTGCTGATAGTGTTGTTATG
>CBFGYQ010000301.1:0-3091 GCA_965652995.1 uncultured bacterium | reverse complement strand
AATGAAACGAATTCTTAAATGGTTTGCTATCCTTTTATGTGTAAGTATAGTAGCTGTTATCGCCCTAATAAGTTATGTGAAATTTTTACTTCCCAATGTAGGCGCATCACCAGACGTAAAATTGGTATCAACAGCAGAATCTATAGAACGAGGTCGTTATCTTGCTAATACTGTAATGGTTTGTATGGATTGTCATTCAAAAAGAGATTGGACTCAATTCAGCGGGCCGGTGGTTGAAGGTAGTTTCGGAGCAGGTGGTGAAATATTCGATAGAAAATTAGGATTTCCCGGAGTGTACTACTCAAGGAATATTACGCCTTACGGTCTTAGCAGTTGGACAGATGGTGAAATTTTCCGTGCCATTACTGCCGGTGTCAATAAAAACAATGAAGCGCTATTCCCAATAATGCCTTATCATTATTACGGACGTATGGATGTACAAGATATTCATGCGGTCATTGCCTATCTTAGGACGCTCCCGTCTATTGAAAGTAAAATACCCGAAAGAGAGATTGACTTCCCTTTGAATATATTGATCAACACAATTCCTAAAAAAGGTGTAGCAACTACTATTCCCGATAAAAAGGATTCTGTATTGTACGGAGCATATTTAGTAAATGCAGCGGGTTGCGTAGAATGCCATACCAAAGTGGACGACAAAGCTAAAATAATACAAGGGATGGAGTTTGCTGGTGGTAGAGAGTTTGAAATGCCTGGCGGAATATTACGTACAACCAACATTACGCCACATGAAACCGGATTATCATTTTGGTCTCGCGAAAAGTTTATTTATACTTTTAAACAATATCAAGACTCAGCATACAAATCACCCACGCTGTCTACTACAGACTTCAATACTATCATGCCGTGGACAATGTATAGCGGGATGACAGAAAGTGATCTTTCCTGCATTTACCAGTTTTTAAAAACCGTAAAACCAATAGAAAATGAAGTGGTGAAATTTTCGCCTAAAAGTCAGAAATAGTACAACTTCATACTTACCAGTTAAAATCAACCGTCTTTATACAGTCTGGATGAAGACTTAAATAGACAGGGCAATGTAGTGCTGCACGTTCCAATATTGTTTTTTCCTTATCGTTATAGCTTTTTCCTTCAGGAAATTGAACTTTTATTTTCACTTCTCCGATCTTACGTGGATTTTCTGTCATTATTTTTTCTATTTCACAAATTATCCCGTCTATATCTATGCTATGTGTATTTGCAGCCACACCCATAATCGTTACCATGCAAGATGCCAATGCTGTAGCAACTAGATCTGTTGGTGAAAAACGTTCGCCCTTGCCGTTATTATCTACAGGTGCATCGGTTTCTATTACACTGCCTGATCTTATATGTGTCGCGGTCGTCCGGAGATTACCTTGATAAACTACCTTAGAAGTCATAAAACTGAATTTGAATTAAAAATAACAAGAGTGAATGATAAAGTCATAAAAAGCTGAAAAGTCTTACATCCGATAGAAAGCCTGATTTTTTACATTTTAAAGACTTTTCAAATGAGTTTTATTAGTTAAATTACACAACCTTATATGCGCAGATTACTATTATACGGATTTATAGTTAGTTGTTTTGTACTACGAAGTATAAATGCATTTGCGCAAAATACTTTTGTAACGAATGTAAATGACAGTTCACAAAAAAAAGTACCTCATAAAGTTGTAATCAAAAAACCCAAACCTTTAAGTAAAGAATTCAGCATTGGCCTGCGTTTGAATACAGATGGTTGGAGCATTTTTGCTGATAAAGGCAAAGTGAAAAGTGAAGAAAGAGAAAGTGATAAATTTTACAACATCAGATTACTACAATTAGAATTTGGTGAACATAAACATGCTAAAGAAATAAAATCTACCAACCGGGGACCAACTTATGCAGATAAACCACGTCCTTACAAATTTGGTAAGATCAACAATTTCTACACCCTAAAACTTGGCTATGGCTACCGTAGAATGATAGCAGGAAAACCTGATCCGGGTACTGTTTCCATTCATTGGGTTTATGCAGGTGGTTTAGCAATTGGTCTATTAAAACCGTATTATTTAGATGTTTATACACAGAATGGTGTTGAACCAATTAAATATTCAGAAAATCCCAACTTTTTTGTACCCGAACCCATTGACCAAGCAAGAATTGTTGGACGCAGTTCGTTATTAACAGGCATAGGAGAAACCAAAATCATCCCCGGTATTCATGCAAAAACTGCTTTGCACTTTGATTTCGCAGCATCTAAGAAAACCAAACTAGCCATTGAAACCGGCATTAATGTGGAGCTCTACATCAAGAAAATAGAAATAATGGCCAATGTGAAAGCTCATCCTTACGTTTTGAATGGCTACGTTGCATTCCAATTTGGCAAACGCAAATGATGATTGTAATTTGCAACAGTTATGCAGGAGTTACCAATAATAAATTCACAAGTTGCGAATGGAGAAACCAGGGTAAAAAAGCCCGATTGGTTGCGTGTAAAATTACCGATTGGCGAAAGTTATCGTCATGTGCGAGGCTTGGTAGACACTCATAAACTCCACACTATTTGCGAAAGTGGCAACTGCCCTAATATGGGCGAATGCTGGGGAGAAGGTACAGCCACCTTCATGATCTTAGGAAATATTTGTACACGCTCATGCGGCTTTTGTGCCGTAGCAACCGGTCGCCCGGAACCTGTAGATTGGGATGAACCCCAACGAGTAGCGGAAGCGATCTATTTAATGAAGGTGAAGCATGCAGTTATTACTTCTGTTGATAGAGATGAGTTGAAAGATGGCGGTTCCATAATTTGGGCAAATACAATTAAAGCAGTTCGCACATTAAATCCTGACACTACGTTAGAAACCCTTATTCCTGATTTTAGAGGACAGTGGGAAAATCTGGAACGTATAATAGAAGTAGCACCGGAAGTAGTTTCACACAATTTGGAAACTGTAGAACGGCTCACAAGGCAGGTAAGAATACAGGCTAAATATCCCGTCAATACTTTGTACCAACCGTTGATTGATGAGGCTTGTGCGTCCGTACATCGTAGGAAGGCTGCAAATTAGATTATTAGTAAAATGAGAGTCATGAGCAGTTTGCTTTT
>CBFGYQ010000300.1:0-3092 GCA_965652995.1 uncultured bacterium | reverse complement strand
GTTGTCTTCAGTCATGTGGTTGATGAGTTTTAGCGTACTTCTCGTCTTAATGCCTTTAGGAACCGGTTCTTTCCTTTCTAAATAACAGATCTTATTTGCAAACAATTTTTGATAATAACCGAACGCCGGATCATCAGGAACAAAATATACTTCCGGTGTAGCTTGCAAAACACCTGCTGCTTTCGCCAATGGATCGACCACCATAGGAGCATACGGGTGTGCAGCCGAGATCATGTCCTGTACAATTTTTTTTGTAGAGACTGTACGATACGGAAGTGGAATAGCTGTTGCCGGATCTTTGTCAATCGTGCGAAGTTTCCATTCATTACCATCTTTATCTTCAAGCGTCAATGACTTTGTTTGCTTTCCTCCACCACGCCCAACGATCTTAAAACCACCTTTTTCTTTGGTCAAATTAAACTCACGAAACTTCACCGGTGTACTCCAAGTTTGACGATAATTATATCCTAAAATGAACTTCTGAAAATTGGTGGCGTTATCATATAAAAGACTTGCTGGCGCTAAGACACTGTCTTTATATTCATACAACACGACCGTCTGTGAAGCAAGTGTGTCTTTGATTTCAGGCAATGATGAAAAATTGAGAATGTCTTGAGAGTATGCCCAATCTACATAAGAGCCATCCGGTTTTACGGTATAAAAATTCAAACGAACTGTTTTGCTTTTGAAAACTTCCAGTGTTACAAATCCTAATTCTTGTTGCACAAATTCTGCTTCACCGCCACCTTCTACGCGAGTAGTTTTGCAACCACTACCACTTACAATGAAATGCTCAGTACTGTCTTTTAGATATTGTAATCCATGCTCGTGACCCGCAACAAAAATGGCATGAGGGTGGTTGCGAACAACATCTTCCACTTGCTTCACCATATCTACATACAACGGATGTTTCAAGTCTTGTGGTGTTCCAAAGACACTTCTTGAAATGGGATAAATAGAACCTAAACCGGGAAGCGGTATGTAAAGGTTTTTCCTGACATCTGTGAAGGGGAAAATATGTTGTTTTAATCGGAAATAACCGCCATGAATACCGTTGCTTCTAAATGGGTGGTGACAAGCGAAGATCATTAATTTTTTATCATTTTCTGATACGATATCTTCCAATTCTGCAATGATCTCTTCTTTTGTTTTTTGAGGACAATCGCTTTCCATGCCTGGCTTATCATTGGAATGCAACCACCATTGACTATCCATCATCACCAATTCTACATTTTCTGATAATGAAACTTTTACAGGACCGGGGCAACCATCTTTCGGTTGAAAAACTACATTGTCTTTTGAAATAGCATCTAAGTATCGTTGCTGTCTCATGATTGCCGACCATCCACCTGGTTGTCCATTCATCCAGTCATGATTTCCCGGAATAAAAAAAGCCGTTGTGGGGGTGCCTTTTACCAAATAAGCTTGTGTATCTAATACAATTCTGTTAGATGTATAATTCGGATCTTGGTCATCCGGTAATCCATGGCGATAAAGATTATCACCCAAAAAAACTACTGTACTTTTTTTATCAAGAGGAATGAGTTTGCGGACAGCTTCTATTACGGGTGCTTTCCCATGTACCAAAGCACCTCCATCACCAATTAGAATGATACGTTGTTCTACGCTGTCACCTTCGGTAAAATAAAGAGGGTTACCGGCAGTGGGTGTAAGTGGTGGAGGTAAACTTTCTTCGGTTACAGCAGGGGGTGGAGCCATTGTGTCCACGATCTGTGCAGAAGAAAGGGAGTAGGTAAAAAGTAGAGTTGTAATTCCTAAAAGAAATTTCATTGAAGGCTGTCGTTTTTATTTTCATAAGGGAAAACCATGATATTCGCTACACCAATATCCGCAGCCTCATTACTGATTATCATAGTACCGCCCGGCGTAAAGGTAATACCCTCAGGCTGTTTAAATTCTTTATTGGTATGATGCAAAGCGATTGGTGAACCACTGTTGTTGTCCACCACCACAATTGCTTTATTAATGGCGGAAACGATATATAATTCTTTGGTAATTGGGTTGATGGCTGCAGCAGATGGTTTGAATTTTACTTTGCTCTTTCCCATCAATTCGGCAATTTTTGTGACATTAATTTGTCTTGAATCTTCTGAATATTGATGTGTAACCGGGTCGAATATATAAGAAGTCAAAAAGCTTTTTTTATCAGCATCACAATCTTTACAAATAAGTCGTAGTTTTTGGATCGCTGCATCGTAGTATAGTATTTCAAATTCATTTCCATCACCAAACGGAAACTTAAATGTACTTTTCTGTAAGCTGTCCTCAGAAGGGAATTTTACACCCGTTATATCACCATTACTCGTAAGCACAAAAAAGGTCTCATTCACTAGGACCACATCTTCGAAATCGGCGCCTTTTGCATAGTTCCATTTTTGGATATCCTGCGGATGATTAAGGTATATTTTATACAATAGTCCATTTTCATCTTGAATAGCAAATACGCTTGTGTCTTTCGCATAATAAGCTACACCAGAAATTTCATCCAGTTCAAGTGGAAGTTTGATTAAAATAGGTTTGGTAAGATCGTAACCTGAGGGGCTTGTGTTTGCAACTTCTTTTTCGTCTGTTTTGCTTCCCTTTCCTTTATCCTGCGCGTTCGTATTAGTATTATTACAACTAGTACAAACCCATATCAATGATGCTGCAAAACTCCCTAAAACAATTTTTCTCATCGTGTTATAATAACGCCTTGCTTAAAAATAATTCATTTTTCAAGGTATCTGGAATATTACGAGAAATTATCGTGCCAGCGAGTTTGTGCGACGTTTGATAATCAAAAGTTTACAGAATGTGGTGGCATTTCTAAAACAAAAAAGGTGACTGATTTACTTAGCCACCTTTTGTATTTTCTATTTGTCATTCTCACCTGCGAATGATGAATTTTTCTGTACGAGTTTTTTCTCCCAACTGAATTTGAACATAATAAAATCCAGATGGCAAGTTTGATGTGTTTAATTGTACTTTATTGGTTGATTTGTTCATTTGAGGAGCAATCGTTCTGCCTAGCGCATCTACAATTTTTATCTCAGCCTTTCCTATCTCTTTTGCTTCAATAAATAAAACATTAT